>JAZKGH010000141.1:0-8029 GCA_040386055.1 Bacteroidota bacterium | reverse complement strand
GCATACACACATATTGCTCACGATTGTATGGTGGGTAACAATGTAATTATTGCCAATGGGGTACAAATGGCCGGACATGTTACGGTAGAAGATAATGCACGCATTGGAGGATTATCAGCTCTTCATCAGTTTGTAAAAGTAGGGCGCCATGTTATGATTGAAGGAGGAAGTATGGTTAGTAAGGATGTACCTCCGTTTGTGAAAGCTGGGCGTTATCCATTAGCATATGAAGGCGTGAACTCAGTGGGATTGCGCAGATCGGGATTCAGCTCGGATAAGATCAATGAGATACAGGACATTTACCGTGTATTGTTTGTGCACAACCGAAACCTCACCAAAGCTATTGAAAAAGTAGAGGCAGAGATGCACGCAACATTGGAGCGTGATGAAATTCTAAGCTTTATACAGGATTCGGAAAGAGGCGTACTCAAAGGATTCAGCTCACGCTAATAAGCAATTCTGTGGTCGCAATTGAACTGAAGGGTATAGGCAAAAAATTTAACCGCAATTGGTTGTTTAAAGAAGTAAACCTTCATTTCGCGGCAAATAAAGCGTATGCTCTTACCGGTTTTAACGGTAGCGGTAAATCCACCTTATTACAATTGATTTATGGTTATCAGGTCGCATCAGCCGGAACGGTTGAATATACTCAAGGCGATAAAAAGATTGCACCCGAAGCAGTATACAAACACGTGCTATTTGTAGCTCCCTATTTAGAATTTCCTGAAGAACTTTCGCTGCTTGAAGTATTGCACTTTCACTTTTCATTCAAGCTCAAATCATCTGCTGTTTCAGATGCAGAGATGATTGCAGAAGCAGGATTACAGGGCAGTGAACATAAACATATAAAATATTTTTCATCAGGAATGAAGCAACGACTCAAATTGGCGCTTGCTTTTTATACACAGTGTGATGTGTTGCTCCTGGATGAACCCTGCAGCAATCTGGACGAGTGGGGGATAGAATGGTACCGCAAGATGATGTTGCAACAAAAAGGCAAACGAACTATTCTTATAGCATCCAATCAAAAAGCAGAATATGATTTCTGTGATGCCGTATATCCGGTTACAGACTTTAAGCCTGTTGCATCAGCGAAATAATTTCTTTCGCAGCACGGGAGCTGGCTCCTTCTCCTCCCAATATGGTTCGTAATTCAGCGTAATCCTTAAGCATACGTTCGCGCTCACTTCCATTAGGTAAAACTTTATCCAGCTCATATGTAAGTTTGGCTACTGAAAAGTCCTTTTGAATGAGTTCAGTGATGCAATTGCGATTCAGGTTAAGGTTTACCAGTGAAATGTATTTAATGTTCACCAACAGCTTCGCAATAGCATAAGAGATAGAATTGGCAATGTATCCGCATACCTGGGGAACATTGAATAAGGCTGTTTCCAGGGTTGCTGTTCCACTGCATACAACAGCAGCGGTACTTAGGTTTAACAAATCATATGTCTCATTAAATACAATCGAAACCCGTTTGTTCAAATACGGTTTGTAAAACCCGGGGTCCATTCCGGGTGCACCGGCAATCACCAGTTGGTAATCAGTGTAACGTTCCGTGGCTTCAATCATCATCGGCAGTATTTTGCTGATTTCCTGCTTGCGGCTTCCGGGCATTAAGGCAATGATAAGACGGTTGTCTAATGAGTGTTTGATTTTAAACGCAGGGTTGGGAACAAATTGCTCAATTGCATCCAGTAAAGGGTTTCCAACGAATGTGGCATTTACATTCCATTTTTTAAAATACTCCACTTCAAAGGGGAAAATGAGGAGCAATTTATCTACAAATTGCTCCAGCTTTCTGGCCCTGTTTTCCTTCCAAGCCCATACTTTAGGTGAGATATAATAAACCGTTTTAATGTTCTTTCCTTTACAGTATTCGGCAATACGCAGGTTGAATCCAGGGTAATCAATCAATATCACCACGTCCGGATTAAAAGTATCAATCTGGTTTTTACAAGTATCAATATTGGAGAAAATGGTGCGTAGGTTCATTACTACCTCCACAAATCCCATGATTGCAACCTCTTTGTAATGTTTCAGTAATCCTTTTGCCTGCGCGTTCATTTCATCTCCACCCCAAAACTGAAATTCTGCACCTGCATCCTGTTGTTTAATGGCTTTTATAAGGTTGCTTCCATGTAGATCGCCTGAAGCTTCGCCTGCTATAATGAAATATTTCACATTTAAGTTCGTTAGGATTATTGGTAAACAGGCAACTTATGTTTGTTTTTTAGTACAATCCACAAACATTTACCCATAAAGAGTAAATTCAAACAGCCTGATTGATTAAGCGAATATCTACATTTGATTAAAATAAAACAGAGATGGAACAAAATAAATCGAACAACAAATCAGCAACCCTTCTTATTGCGTTGTTATTACTTGTTTCCGTTGGCGGGAACGTGTATCAATGGAAAAATCAAAATAATACCGTAGTTACTTACGATAACCAGATCGACAGTATGGTTACGGTAAGGGTTGATCTTGAAAAAGAGTTAGCAACCTCCGGCCTCGAGTTAGAAAAATACAGAGGCATGTCTACAACGCTGGATAGCTTATTGAATGATGCCTCGGCAGATATTGCCGAAAAGGAAAAGCAAATCAGAAAACTCATTAGCAAAGAGAAAAACTCATCTTCACTAAACAGCAAACTAAAAAAAGAGTTGGAACAATTGCGTGCATTGAAGGATGAATATTTCGAAAAAATAGATCAATTAGTTACTGAAAATAAAGAGCTCAAAGCACAAAACGAAATCCTGCAGGAAAGTGTTGGTGGATTGAAAAAGGAAAAAACAACATTGGAAGGCAAAGTGAATGCAGCAGCTCAACTTAAAGCAGAGTATATCAAAGTATCTGCATACAAAAAGAAAGGCAACGGTAAGTTTGTAGAGTCGGCAACGGCTAAACGTACCAATAAGCTTGATATTTGCTTTACCATTATGGATAATGCAATTGCTGAAAAGGGTGAACGTATGGCATATGCTGTGATTAAAGAGCCTTCAGGAAAAGTATTGGCAGGTTATTCAAAAGCCACCTTCAATGAAGCCGGAACAGGTGAGGAGATTATAGCTACAGCTTCACAAAAAGTAGATTACACAGGTGTTAAACAAAACATATGCATTGGCTACGAAAATGATCAACGCATCCTTACATCAGGAACATATACTTGTTTCCTGTATATTGATGGAATGCTGGTAGGTGAAACTGCTTATATCTTAAAATAAATTCGGTTGAATACACCCTAAAAAGGCTGTCCCCCGGGGGGACGGCCTTTTTTTTTGTTACTCTATACTGGTTACTCGATTGTTGATAGATGTTGATGCGAGATATCGTATTGAATGCTGAATACTCGATAGATATTGATGCAGAAATAGATAAGCGTATTGCATCTTTATAAAATAAAAGGATAGAATAGGGAGGTCATCACCAACTAAACTTGATGCTGGTTACTCTATGGGATACAGGAAATGATATGGGTAAATCGTCTCTAAATAACCAGTCAACTTCATAGGAGAGACTACCTCAACAAGGTAACATTACCCGTAATGCTCTTTGCTTCTCCATGCCGGCCCTTACCCTCGGCCAGATATACATAAACATCTGCTTCGCAAATTTCTCCATTGAGTTTGCCGTCCCATCCCTGATTGATGTCGGTGGTTTCAAATACTTTTTGCCCCCAGCGGTTGTATATTTGCAATTTGAATTCAGCAACAAAAATACCCTTCACATAAAACACGTCATTGATGCCATCATGATTTATGGTAAATACATTGGGAGCATAAAGACGTGGAGCTGTTGAAACACACGCAATATTAGATTCGCTGAGTATAGTTGTATCTCCTCTTTCAAAAGCAGTCACAATATAACAATAGTCTTCCTGAGATAAATTCACGTAACGATGCGTTTGTGTAAGTTCTGATTCCGTATTTCGGGAAATGACTGAGAAGAGAGCCAATGAATCGTTATGGAACGAAACATTGTAATGATCAACACCCAAAGTCCATTGTGAGTATGCATTCCAGTCCAGTTTTGGATCATGAGTTAACACATCGTTTCCAACCATGCGTACGTTCAATAAAATAGTACGCGCAATATTACTCGGTTCACTTTGTCCTCCACATGCATCTAACAAATAGGTAGTATATACATAAGAGTGTTGATGCACATCTACATCTTTATCAATCAATACGGTTTCAGATGCGGTAAGTGTTTTATAGAAAACAGCCTCACCGTTGTCGACTGACCTGTAAATAAGATAGGTAAAGGCTCTGTTGTGTTTGGCTAAATACCACTCCAGTCGCACATAACTATTATTCACCACTGTGGCTCTTATGTTTTGTGGAACAGGTAACATCGTCACGTATGTTGGTTGAGCTCCGCTGGTATCGCTCCATGATAGTTGGAGCATACTGTCCGTTTCAATGGTTTTGACTTTATAGGTATAACGTTGGTAACACAGTACGCTGGTATCTTTATAATGTGTTGAATCGCCATGTACGGTGATGAGGTAAGTGAAGTCTGTTTCTTCCGGTTTTTTACGCCAGATTTCATACTCTTTAGAAGAGTCGAAACCACTGTAAGCTGTCCAGTTGAGTTCAATGCTATTCACTGCAGCTGTCGCTTCAAGATTCACAGTTGTGTGGGTTTCGGAGAATTCGGAAGTGTTGAGACAAACATCCACAGCCACCATTTTGTATGAATAGGGAGTAGTTAAGGTGGTTAATCCACTTTCATCCAAATCTGTTTCAAGGATATTGGATTTATTGTATTGACTAATGCTTGAGTAAATAATGTATTTGTCAAAATCCGTTTCCGTATTCGGTAAAAATTCCATGAATACCCTTTCGTCATTTATCACGGTTGCCCGTTTAATCATTGGAGTGGCAGGCGGAATAGTATCATCATTTACCGTTACAAAATCCGGTTTGGTTGTTGCTCCCACACATCCGTTCGCATCTGTAGCCTCAAGCCATACGGAAAATAATCCCGCAGTATCAAAAGTGATACTTCCCGGATCTTTAAGCATGCTGGAATCGCCTGTTCCGAATTTCCATTTCCAGGAAAGAATAGGAGAGATGGTTGCCGGTGAAGTATTGGTAAACAACGTTGCATTGTCTTTGCAAATAATATTTCTGCTAACGGTAAAGTCAGGCTTAGGAAGTGGAAATACAACAATTGAATCGATAATATCCAATCCGTAATCGCACACCAGTGAACTGTCTACCAATGTTAATCGTGGATAGTACACTCCTTCACGGTTGTATTGGTATGTATGCTGAACGGTTGTAAACGTATCTACATTTCCATCGGCATGATCCCAAATGTACATAATGGAATTTGGTGAGGTAACGTCAAATGTCACATCCAATGGATTACATCCCCTGCGAGGGTTAAATGTATAACTACCCACCGGACCACCGGCATGTATAAACTCAGGAATGGTAACGGTGCCTGTGCAACCAACAGAATCGGTTACCGTAAGCGTTACATCAAATTTTCCAGGGCGGTTGTAAATGGCACTGTAAGTGTTGGGCAGTGTTTGGATTGGTCCTCGTCCGTCTCCGATATCCCATATTCGCTTGGTAATCGGACTGCCTCCTGCTTTGCTCGTATCTACAAACTGAATAGGTGTTTTGGTCAGGTAACATGGCAGATAACGTGGTGATGCAATGAATCCGATAGCAGGAGGAAGGGTATTCACTTTAATACTTTGGGTAAGCGTATCCCTGCAACCTAATCCATCTGTAAGAACAAGTTTGACATTGTACGTTGTGTCACCTGTACCAATAATTTTAGTGTTTTGAGTCAATACAGATCCGGTAGGCAAAAACCATTTATAAGATGGAGGATTGAATACAGTAGCATTGCTTACAGTGGCTTGCAATGCTACAGAATCACTACCGCAGGTTTTAACACTTGTTACTGTAAAATTGGCTTTAGGTTTTCCCGGAGTGATAATTTTAGAGGCCGTAAACGTACAACCCTTAATATCGGTAACAGTTAGTGCAAGTGTAAATCCTGCATTTTGTACCGGAGCTGCTGAAACATACACATACGTTGCAGGAGCTATGGTTGTAATGGTACTGTCGGTTGGAGTCCATTTCCACTTACGGGTAGCAATGGCATTTTCAATTTTTGATGTATCATTCACTGTTACAAGTAAAGGAGCACAGCCTACTGTAGGCGACATAGTAAATCCGGCTTTTCCATCATATACTTTAACCGTAGCTGTATCTTTTAAAGTGTATGTACATCCCAAATTGTCTTTAATGGTTAAGGTCATTCCGTAAAGTCCGGCTCTGTTAAAAACAAATGATGAAGTTTTGAGTGTATCCGAACGCGTATCCGTTAAGAGGAAATGCGTGTACACGATGGAACGGCTGCTATCCACCTTCGATAAATTCACAAAAGGAACCATTGAACCTAAACAAACACTGGTATCCAAAGGTGAGAAATTTACTTTTGGAGGGTACAGAATACGAACATCTTTATAAACGCTGTCTGTACATCCGGTTACCGAATCAGTGGCTATCAACTTTACTTTGTAGGTTCCGGGATACTTGTATACATATATGGGAGAGACCACAGTTGACGTAGCTCCGCTATCATTAAAATCCCAAACAAATTTATTACGGCCGTTGTTCAATCCCGTTAAGTTCGAAAAGTTTACTGTATCGGTTGAACAGGTATCAATCTTAAAGGTGAACTTAGTTTTGGGGCCATTTACACGAATGTAAAATAGTTTGGTGAGTTCCGTTAAACAACGGTTTTTAATAACCAGTGCCTTGACATGAAACCATCCGGTATCGGGCATGACAACAACAGGTTGTAAACCCTTTGCTGATGTAGAGCTGTTATCTCCGTAGATAGTCCAATAAACAGTATCAGGTGTGTAACCGTCAAGTGAAATATATTGAAATTTGATGATTCGGTCGCTGTAACATACTTCATAACGATTGGCACTGAAATCAAAAGCAACAGTATCACCAACTACTACTGTATCATATTCAATAATTTCACAACCCAATGCATTGCTGGCAGTGAGTTTAAATACATATATCCCGGGAGTTGTAAGCACTCTGGTAAAATTTGGAGTTGTGGAAACAGTACTTCCATTAAGTTCCCATTTCCAGGTAGTAAGCGGAACAAGACTGGAGTCGGCTACTGCAAATTTGATTGTTGCGGGAGCGCAATCACCTTTTTTATTCTTTAATTGAATATGAATTTCAGGTGGCGATACAAAAACGGTACGGTTGGTAGTATCCTTACAGCTTCCTCCTCTTGATATGATTAACCGCACATCGTATGTGCCGGCCTGAGTATAAGTGGTAGAAGGATTTTTATTGGCACTACCTAATGTATTTCCAAAGTTCCACGCCCAGGTATTGAATCCGCCATTAGAAGCATCCGTAAAATTGACGGTAGCCGGAATCGTACAAAAAGTATCCTGATCAAGTGTGAAATCAGCAATGGGTCTGTCTTCCAGAACGATGGTTTTATGTATAGTATCAAAACAGCCTGCAGCGTTTTTAGCTATGAGGGTAATTTCGTTTATCTTATCCGTGAGAATGTAATTGGTATTTACGGTAAAATAATCCTGCCCACCATTCAGTTGCCAGTTAAACAAAACACCCGTTTGCGGAGAGGTTGTATTAGTAAGATTTAGAAATGCCGGAGCACATAATGTTGACAGGGTATTGGTAAAGTTGGCCTGTAAGCTGGCTATTTGTGCAAAGGCTACAATTTTTTTCTTTTGCTTACAGCCGCTTGCCGAGGTGATTTCTAATTCTACATCATATATTCCTGGCGTTGAATAGCCATGTACGGGATTGACCTGCGTAGAGGTGCCACCATCGCCAAATGTCCAGGCATATGTATAAGAACCGGGTATACTTGTGGAGGAAGTAAAGTTAACCGTTGCCGGAACGGTACAGGATATATTCCCGGTAGCTGTGAAGTTAGGCACAAATGCAGGTGACACTACAATGTATGCCGTTTTTGTTAAACTATTTTCACATCCGTTTAC
>JAZKGH010000140.1:0-21707 GCA_040386055.1 Bacteroidota bacterium | reverse complement strand
TTACTTTTGCCCAAAGTAAATCCATATGCTACGATCAATGACCGGTTACGGTCAGGCCGAAATTGAAACAGGCCGTTATCAAATTAAAGTAGAGTTTAAAGCACTCAATAATAAATTTCTGGAACTCAACCTGCGTATGCCCAAAGTTTGGCAAAGCAAGGATCTTGAATTGCGAAGAGAGCTAAACCGAATGGTAGAGCGCGGCAGTTGCCAGGTCAATATCAACGTTCATTTTAAACGTGCCGAAGATAAGGTGATGCCTATAAACAAAGACGTGGCATCGTATTACCTCCGTGAGCTTTCGGAAGTATGTAAGGATGCAGGAGTGGATCCGCAAATGTTGGCAACAGGTTTGTTTAACATGCCCAACTTATTCCAAACCATCGAAGACGAAAGCAGCGAAGAGGATACAAAAACATTAATGGAAGCGGTGAACAAAGGATTCATCGAATTTGAAAAATTCCGCATGAAAGAAGGGGATATGCTTGCGGAAGAATTAACCCGATTAACGCATGCCATCCAACGTTTATTAACAGAGGTAGAGGAAATGGATCCGGAACGTATGGAAACTATCCGAAACCGTATTGCGATAGAAGTGAATCAGCTGAAAGAAGAAGCGTTGGATAAAAACAGATTCGAGCAAGAGCTTATTTATTATATGGAGAAGCTGGATGTAACCGAAGAAAAAAAACGTCTCAAACAACATTGCGATTATTTTCTGGATACACTCCAAACAAAATCAGCGGGTAAAAAACTAGGTTTCATTGCACAGGAAATGGGCCGTGAAATTAATACACTCGGAGCGAAAGCAAATCATTTTAAAATTCAACAACGCGTTGTTGAAATGAAAGATGAACTAGAAAAAATCAAAGAACAAATCAATAATATAATTTAGAATTGGGAATTACGAATTGAGAATTAATGATGAGGTCAATTGATGAATGGATTATACATGTTAGGGCATTAGCCATTTCAGTAATGGAATTAACAGATCGTATTCCATTTTCAACGGCTAATAATGAGGTAGTTAAACAAATTACCAGGTAAGCTAATTCTGTGGCAGCGAACTATAGAGCAACAAAAAGAGCCAAGTCTCCAGCTGATTTTCTCAATAAATATCGAATTGTAGAGGAGGAGGCAGATGAAACGATTCATTTCTTGGAGATAATCAAAGTGCGAAGAAAGGATTTAGAAATGGAAAGCAGTGGACTAATTAAGGAATATGAATCTTTCCTATCTGTTGTTGTAGCATCTATTCAAACAATCAAAAGAAAGAACTCAGGACTCAAGTAAAATGCACACATACAAATTTCCAATCCGTAATTTCCAATTCAAAATGAATACGATGCTAATAGGAGCTCCATTTTTTAATCAAACCCAATAAAAACATACAACGATAAATGGTACCTGAGCATAATCAAATTCCAATCCCTAATTCTCAACTTGACGGTCGTGCAATTATTTTCTGTGCTCCGTCAGGATCAGGTAAGACAACTATTGTAAAACATCTGCTCTCGATTGATCATCGTTTGGCTTTTTCTGTAAGTGCATGTACACGTGCGCAACGCGCCAATGAAGAACATGGAAAGGATTATTATTTTTTGTCGCACGAAGATTTTAAGCAACGTGTTGCTAATAATGAATTTCTAGAGTTTGAAGAAGTATATGGAGGCAATTTCTATGGTACGTTAAAATCGGAAATTGATCGTATTTGGTCGCTTGGAAAAGCTGTATTGTTTGATGTGGATGTAGAAGGCGGATTGAATATCAAGAATTATTTTGGAGAGAAAGCACTGGCGGTATTCGTAAAACCGCCAAGTGTTGAGGTGCTGGAAGAACGATTGCGTTTCCGTTCAACCGAAACAGAAGAAACATTGCGCATGCGGGTGGATAAAGCAGTGCATGAACTTGTTTATGAAGACAGGTTTGAGCATGTGCTGGTGAACAATATTTTGGATGAAGCGCTTGAAGAAGCCGAACGATTGGTGAACGAATTTCTAAAAAGATAGTGCATGAAGATCGGGTTGTTTTTTGGTTCGTTTAATCCTGTGCATACAGGTCATTTATTAATCGCAAATTACTTCAGTCAGTTTGCAGGATTTGATAAAATATGGTTTGTTATTACCCCGCAAAATCCATTTAAAGCGAATGATGAATTGTTGGATGAAAACGAACGACTGGAGCTGTTAAACCTCGCCATTGATGGTGATCCGCGTTTTGAAGCCAGCAATATCGAATTCATCTTAGATCGTCCTTCCTATACAGTGAATACCCTAAGATATTTACGAACGCAATTTCCGGATGAAACATTTTGTCCCATCATTGGTGGAGACAATCTGCAATCCTTTAATTTATGGAAAGACTATAAGGATATTCTGGAAAACCATGAGGTATATGTGTACCGAAGAGCAGGGTTTCATGAAAATCCAATATTGGCTAATCATCCTGGTATTAAAATATTTGAAGTGCCACTGTTAAACATTTCATCAACGTATATCCGTGAAATGATTCAGGCCGGCAAATCCATTAAGTATCTCGTTCCCGAAATGGTTGAAGCATACATCACTGAACACGGGTTATATCAGCAGTAATGAAACCAACCCCGAAGGGGTTAAATATTTCTTAAAAAGATGCAGTATGATAGGGATCGCTATAATATGACCCAATAGGTTTTATAAAAGTGCATTCCTGAAAAAGCATTTCAATATTATCGCTGAATCGACAACGAATCGAAATGCATTTTTTCAAGCGGAATGGTGTCGTTTAAAATGGCATTCCATATATCCGTTTGCACCATTTTCTCTTTAGGTAAACTAATGAAGTAGGTCTTTCCCTCGGCTACCGTTAAGTAGGGTTTACGTAACCATGGATTTAGTACTTTCAGCAATTTATAATTAGCACCATTGTCGAGGGCAAATTTTGCAAGGTCGGGAATGGATCTGGTTACCTTCACTTTTATGGTAGGTATATTATCATATAAATGTTTACGCGTAAAGTTAAATCCAAAAGTGCCCGGACGTTCCATAATTTCTTTGAAAGCCAGCGTGCGCAATACGTAACGAGAGGTTTCCATATTCAAATACAAATCATAATAGTTATTGACGCCCTGACTCTGTAATTGTTTTCTTACCCCATCAATACCCATGTTGTAGGAAGCCGCTACCAATGCCCAATTGTTAAACTCACGGTATGCTTCCTTAAAATATTTACAAGCTGCTTCTGTTGATTTTTCGATATGATACCGTTCATCCACTTCTTCCGTGATTTCCAATCCATACATCTTTCCTGTTTTCTCAAGCATCTGCCAATAACCAATTGCACCTGCGGGTGAACTCACATTTTGCAAACCACTTTCGGCTATCGCTAGGTATTTAAAATCATCCGGAATATTATTGTGTTTAAGTACCGCAGAAATGGTGGGGAAAAACCGGTTAGCGCGTTTCAGCATCAATAACGTTTGTGATTGCCAATACACATTGGTGAGTAATTCTCTATCGTAACGCTCCAGCACCTCAAAATCATTCATCGGCACGGCTTCACCTGCAAAAGTTAGCTTTTCAGGAATGTCCAGTGTGTAAATTTTGTAATACTGTTCAAATTCTTCGTTTAGTTTATCGTCCTCTGTATGGCTTGCATTCAGGAACAATAGTGCAGAAATAGTGAGAACACAACAAATAAACGGAGCAGAAGTAATTAACCTTTTAATAGTCATAGGGCAAAGATAACCTAATTTCAAAAATCAGATTTTAATGCTTACTTCGTAAATACTCACTTAAACACTACAAATTATGAAAATTCTTAAAACCATTGGTCTTGTATTGGCAGGACTTATCTTTTTAATCGTTATTGTTTCGTTCTTCCTTCCGGGAAGCTACCATGTCGAACGCTCTATTATTGTTCAAACCGATGCATCGGTACCGTTTAACCTTGCAAAAGATTTCAGGGAATGGGATAAATGGTTGCCTTGGCATAAAATAGATACAACAATGGCTAAGACTTACAGCGAAACTTCGGGAGTTGAAGGTTCATGGTATACTTGGGACAGTAAAAATCCTGAGGCAGGTAAGGGTAAAGTTACGATTGTTAAACTAACAGAGAATGAATACATCGAAAATGAAATGGCTTTTGAAGGAATGGGCACATCAACGGCTACTTTTAAATTTGAACCGGCCGAAGGTGGTACAAAAGTAACCTGGGGATTGGATGGAGAGGGCAAAGGAATGCCATGGTATTGGCAGATACCGGCAAAATATTTCAACCTGGCGATGGATGGAATGGTTGGAAAGGATTTTGAAAAAGGACTTGCTAAGATTAAAGAAGTAAGCGAGTCAGCACCTAAAGCAGAACAAATAGCAGGTTTTGATATCGAAGAACGTGTGATGGAACCTGTTAAAATTGCCGGTGTAAGAGCTAAGATCAAAACACAAGATCTGAATGGCAACACATTTGGCAAATGGTTTGGTCAGGTTTCACAGGTATTGCAAAAAGCTAAGATAGAGGCTTCCGGAGCACCTCGTACTATTTATTATCAATACGGACCGAAAGAGGTAGAAGTAGAAGCAGCTATTCCTGTTGCCACATTAGGTGCAGATGAAGGCACTGTTAAGTTTCACGAAACGGCAAAAGCCAATGTATTAGTGGTAAAGTATTATGGTGATTACGGTAAGACAGAGCCTGTATATATGGCTGCGTATGATTACATTAAAGCGAAAGGTAAAACCAGTAATGGCGCACCAATGGAAATTTATATTACCGACCCCGGGATGGAAAAGGATACCGCGAAGTGGTTGACTGAAATTGTGTTTCCGTTGGATTAATAAACAATATATTCTTATATAAATAAATATAGCCAAGGATTTAAACCCTTGGCTATATTTATGAAGTGCGTTGTGATGATAGTATTATTGAGCAATTTCAGATTGTTTATCTGAAACAGTAAGAGTACAATCAATACCAAATACCATTGCGAGATTTTTCCTTTCATGTCCCGCGGGAAATCCAAACGCAATCGGATAATTGTATTCGGCTACATGTTCAGAAATGATTTCTAAAGCAGTTTTTCCAAAAGGAATGGTATTATCCCGCATATCGTTCATGCTACCAATAATAATCCCTGCAAGGTTTTTGAGTTTACCGCAGCGTTTCAGGTTCACCATCATCCGGTCAATATGGTAAAGGTATTCATCAAGGTCTTCTAAAAACAAAATGCAACCATCCGTATCAATATCCGAAGGTGAACCTAAGAGTGCATACAAAACAGATAGATTACCACCAATAAGTTTTCCTCTGACTTTTCCATCTCTGTTAAACGGATGAGAAGAGAAGGTGTAGTTTAGGCGTTCACTAAATAAAATAGTACGTAACGATTCATTGCTTTCTTCATCAGTAGTATGTGCCTGCATGGTAATGGGCATGGCAGCGTGTATAGTAGGAATGTGAAAATGCGAAAATATATGCGAGTGCAATACAGTCACATCACTGAATCCGATGATCCATTTTGGATGTTGATTGAATGCTGAGAAATCTAATTGATCAATAATGCGTACAGTTCCATATCCTCCTCTGGCGCATATGATGGCTTGCACATTTGGGTCATCCAACAATAATTGCAATGCATGTGCTCGTATAGTATCATTCCCTGCAAATTGATGGTCAGTTTTGAAGATACCCTCAGCTAGTTTTACATGGAGTCCCCAACTCTCAAATACATCGATTGAAGGTTGCAATTCCTCTTTACTCACCTTACGTGCCGTAGCTGTTATGGCAATAGTATCGCCTGCTTTTAAGTATGGAGGATTTTTCATTAATAAACTGCTTATTAGAAATGAGTTTTAAGATTTAGCTTTATATTTTTGTACACGAAGGCACAAAAATATAAAGGAAAGAAAAAGCACGAAGAAGAACAATCCGTTGGCTGAGCGGTCCGATAACTATCGGACGAAATCAACCCGCAACCCGTCAACCCCCAACCCGTCAACCCGCAACCCGTCAACCCATTAAATATACTTCTCGTCAAACTTCATTTTGATATCATTCACAATTTGCTTCACCTCTTGCTCATGGTTCTTATCACAAATCATCAATACATCCGGAGTATCAACGATGATAAGATTCTCAGCACTTTTGACTACTACCAGTCGTCCGTTTTGACCATTGGCACTGATCATACAATCTTTGGTATCGTAAGCAAAAACATTTTTACCTTTTACCACATTACCGCGTGCATCCTTATCCGAAATTTCATACAATGAAGTCCATGTACCCAAATCACTCCATCCGAAGTCACTTGGAATTACATACACATTTGATGCTTTTTCCATGATACCATAATCAATGGAAATGCTTCGGCATTGCTCATATATTTTTTGAACCTGAAATGCTTCATCCGGTGCTCCGTAATATTTGGAAGCTTCATGAAACAATGCATATTGCTCGGGTAAATGCTCTTTAAAAGCATTGCGGATACTTGAACCACTCCACACAAAAATTCCGGCATTCCATAAGAAATCACCTGACTCTAAAAATGTTTGTGCAATTTCAAGTGTTGGTTTTTCGGTAAAGGTCTTGACCTTAAAGATATTATTATTCTGTCCTTCATCGATATATTGAATATACCCGTAACCCGTGTCGGGTCTGTTGGGACGGATACCCAGTGTAATAAGGGCCTCATTTTTTTGTGCATATACCATGGCCCCATTCAGGTATTCCATAAATTTGTCTTCATCAAGAATAAGATGATCTGAAGGAGCTACTACAGAAATAGCGTGCGTGTTAATGTGGTGAATTTTGGAACTGGCAAATGCGATACATGCTGCTGTGTTTTTGGCAGTGGGTTCTCCCAATACCTGGCTCATATCGATGGTTGGAATCTGTGTTTTTACCAAATCCAAATATGCTACGTTGGTAACGATATAGATGTTTTCCGGTAAAAAATGTTTGAGAAAACGTTTGTATGTGAGCTGTAGTAAACTGTTGCCAGTACCAAGAATATCGAGAAATTGCTTAGGGTAGGTGCTTCTGCTTGACGGCCAAAATCTTGTTCCGACACCTCCCGCCATAATTATGGCATAGTGATTCTTATTTTTTTCCATTAATCTGTTATCTTCACACTAACGATTTGCTAGTTGCGGTTGCATGCTTGTTATGCATGATTTATGTCACAAAGAACGATTTTAATCTTCATATTTTCAAAAAACGATAGAAGAGATTAACTTCGTGCCCCTTTTCGTTAAAAACCAAACAGATGCATCCTGGTCCCGGTGCATATAAGTAATACAGAAGCGCATGAAAGTTGCAAAAACGGTTAAAAAGACAACCAAAACTACCGCCTTAAAAGGGGTGAAGGAAAGTCTACAGGAATTTTTTGGATTTGATACCTTCAAAGGAGACCAGGAAACTATTATCAATAGTTTATTGAATGGAGATGATACGTTTGTGATCATGCCCACAGGTGGAGGTAAATCTCTTTGCTACCAGTTGCCGGCACTCATGATGCCCGGAACCGCCATCATTATCTCGCCATTGATTGCATTGATGAAAAATCAGGTTGATCAGATTCGTGCATTCAACCATGGTACCGTTGCCCATTTTTTAAACTCATCCCTCTCCAAAACAGAGATTACCAAAGTAAAACATGATGTAACCGAAGGCAGCACTAAAATGTTGTACATCGCCCCGGAGACTTTGAAGAAAGATGAGACGATTGATTTCTTAAAAAGTATTAACATATCATTTGTTGCCGTTGATGAAGCGCATTGTATTTCTGAGTGGGGACATGATTTCCGCCCTGAGTATCGCAGAATCAAACAAATGATCAAGGAGATTAAAGATGTGCCAATGATGGCACTTACTGCCACAGCCACTCCAAAGGTTCAGCAGGATATTCAGAAAAATTTGCAGATGAGTGATGCGCTTGTATATAAGTCATCCTTTAACCGCACCAACTTATATTATGAAGTAAGACCCAAAGGCAAAAAGGCCGATGTAATGAAAGATCTGGTTTCATATGTAAAAACCAAAAAAGGGAAATCGGGTGTTATTTATTGCTTAAGCCGTAAAAAGGTAGAAGAGATAGCCGAAGTATTAAAAGCAAACGGAATCAAGGCATTGCCTTACCATGCAGGTTTGGATGCTAAAACCCGAGCGGCTCATCAGGATGCATTTTTGATGGAAGATACGGATGTGATTGTGGCAACGATTGCATTTGGAATGGGAATTGACAAGCCGGATGTTCGTTTTGTCATTCACTACGATGTTCCTAAAAGTATTGAAGGATACTATCAGGAAACCGGTCGTGCAGGTAGGGATGGTATTGATGGAGATTGTATTTTATACTACAATCCTGCAGACATTGATAAGTTGGAGAAATTTATGAAAGACAAACCCGTTGCCGAAAGGGAAATAGGGGAGTTGTTGATTTTCGAAACACAGGCATTTGCTGAGACATCTGCTTGTCGCAGAAAGTTCTTATTGCATTATTTCGGTGAAGAGTATGATGACAAAGGTTGTGGTAAAATGTGTGACAATTGCCGTCATCCAAAAGCCAAGGAAGATGCGAAAGCAGAAGCTGTGATGGCGCTGCAGCTTATAAAGGAAATCAATGAGAAACATGTACTCAAGCATATTGTAGATGTGCTCATTGGTAATAAAACACATGATGTAACGCTGAATGACCATGATAAAATATCCTCGTTCGGTAAAGGGAAAAATCATGATGATAACTACTGGAAATCCTTAATTCGTGTATTGCTGCTGCAAGGGTTTATTACCAAGAATATTGAAAATTATGGATTGCTTAGTATCAGCGATAAAGGTGAAGGGTTCATTAAGAAGCCAACCAAATTTGAAATTGCAGTAGATCAGAAATTTGATAAAGTACTTGAAAGCGATGATGATCCTGTAGAGACCGAGAATGTGTACGATGAAGTATTGTTTGGTATGCTGAAAGATCTTACCCGCAAGGTTGGTAAACAGATGAACCTTCCACCTTATGTTATTTTTCAGGAGCCTTCATTGGAAGAAATGGCTTTTAAATTTCCAATCACCATTGATGAGCTAAGCAAGGTAAGTGGTGTAAACAAAGGGAAAGCCGTGAAGTATGGAAAACAATTTGTCGAGCTAATCGGTAAATATGTTGAAGATAATAATATAGAACGTTCGGAAGATGTTGTGGTGAAATCGGTGGTGAACAAATCGGCCAAAAAGATTGCCATCATCACCAATATTGATAAGAAACAAAGCCTTGAGGATATTGCTCGCAGCATAGGCTTAACCATGCAGGAATTATTGGATGAAATTCAGAACATTGTTTTATCCGGAACAAAACTGAATCTTCAAACATATATTAATGATATAGCGGATGAAGAAATACAGGATGAAGTGATGGATTTTTTTAAGAAAAGCCAAAAGGACTCACTGGAAGAAGCATTGGCTGAATACGGAACTGAATTCTCCAAAGAAGATATTCAATTGATGCGTATTCATTTCATATCTGAAGTAGCCTATTAATATCATCTTTGAGATTAGGTAAGTAATTTTACATTTGTCGAAAATATAAGTCGTGTCAGAAAATCATCATAACCATGTATCCAAGCTAAGTGCGGCTGGATTATTGGTAACATTGGGAATCATTTACGGAGATATCGGTACCTCACCACTCTACGTAATGAAAGCTATTATTGCAGATAAGATTATTTCAAAAGAGCTGGTATACGGAGGGCTATCTTGTATTTTTTGGACGCTAACACTGCAAACAACCATTAAATATGTAATCATAACACTGAGAGCAGATAACAATGGGGAAGGAGGGATTTTCTCATTGTATGCGCTTATTCGCAGGCGAAGGCCTAAACTTATTTTTCCGGCCATCATCGGAGGTTGTGCGTTACTGGCTGATGGGGTGATTACCCCTCCTATTTCCGTATCATCAGCAGTTGAAGGATTGCGTATTTTAAAACCGGACATTCCTACCATTCCAATTGTATTAACCATTATTACCATACTTTTCATCATACAGCGCGTTGGGACAAGTATCGTAGGGAAAGCCTTCGGACCTATTATGTTTGTTTGGTTTGGAATGTTGGCCGTGTTGGGTATTACTTCTATGATGGATCATCCTCAAATTTTACAGTCATTAAATCCATATTACGCTTTTAACTTATTGTATAATTATCCTCAGGGATACTGGTTATTGGGTGCTGTGTTTCTATGCACAACAGGGGCCGAAGCATTATATTCCGACCTAGGACATTGCGGAAAACACAATATTCGGGTGAGCTGGATTTTTGTTAAAATAACATTGGTGTTAAATTATTTGGGACAGGGAGCTTATATCCTCCAGTTTGAAGGGCAGGATATTACCAAGATGAATCCTTTCTTTGGATTAATGCCCGATTGGTTTCTATTGAGTGGAATTGTTATTGCAACATTAGCAGCTGTAATTGCCAGTCAGGCATTAATAAGCGGATCCTTTACACTTATTTCGGAGGCATTGCGACTCAACGTTTGGCCTAAAGTTTCTATTAAATATCCTTCAGAAGCTAAAGGACAATTATATGTGCCTAGTGCAAACTGGTTGCTATGGGCCGGTTGTGTGGGTGTGGTGCTCTACTTCAAAGAATCGTCAAATATGGAGGCAGCTTATGGGCTTGCTATTACCATTGCCATGTTGATGACCACCATTTTATTAGCAAACTATCTGCGTAAGATCAATGCTCCGCGATGGTTTGTGAGTATCATTCTATTTGTATACCTTTCAATTGAAGGATCATTTTTATTAGCCAACCTGCAAAAATTTCCGCATGGAGGATGGGTTTCTGTGCTCATCAGTTTAGGATTTATCCTAGTGATGTGGGTATGGTTTAAAGGGCGTAAGATCAAAAACAGGTTGACCGAGTTTGTTAACCTCAAAAAATACTTGCCGATTCTCCATGAGTTGAGCAATGATCAATCGGTACCTAAATATGCTACACACCTTGTATTCTTGACCAGTGCCGACCATTTGATGGAGGTGGAAAGCAAGGTAATTTATTCCATTCTGCAGAAACAACCCAAACGTGCCGATATTTACTGGTTCTTACATGTTCATGTTGACGACCAACCTTATACCATGCAGTATAAAGTGGATATTGTGGTTCCTCAGGATGTGATCAAAGTTGAGTTTAAGCTTGGCTTCAGGGTGGAGCAAAAAGTAAACTTCTATTTTAGAAAAGTAGTAGAGGAGCTGATGAAAAATGGGGAAGTGGATGTTACCTCAAGGTATTCATCTCTCAGCAAACAGAATATTACCGGTGATTTCAGGTTTGTTGTATTGAAACGCCATTTGTCGAACGAGAATGAATTGTCTTTATACGAGCGCTTAATTATGGATGGTTATTTCTGGCTTGATAAATTGAGTTTAAGCGAGGAAAAAGCTTTCGGCCTGGATACAAGTTCAGTTACAGTTGAAAAAGTACCGATGGTTATTGCTCCGGTGAAAGATTTTAAATTGAAACGGGTGTATAAATAGGCTGAAAATCAGCAAATATTTTTGAGGAAGGAACGGGCACCTAAAAAAAAGTAGAAAAAACTTTAAATCGGGTTTGCATGTAATTATCCTTTTCATACATTTGCACCCCAATCTGTCCGATGGTGTAACTGGCAACACGACTGATTTTGGTTCAGTAGAGTCTAGGTTCGAGCCCTAGTCGGACAACAGAATGATAAGTGTCGGGTTTTTTAAACGAAATCCGACATTTTTTTTAATAAACGGTCCAATTGTAATAAAACTAAAGTACCATGACATCACTACGCAATGAGGTAAAACTCTTCTCCGGTCGTAACTCGCTTTTTGTAGCGGAAAAAATAGCGACAGCATACGGCAAACCTCTGGGCGACATCACCGTTTCGCAATTTGCAGACGGGGAAATTCAACCAAGCATCAATGAGTCGGTACGTGGATCTGACGTGTTTTTTATCCAATCAACCTTCCCGAGTGCAGATAACCTGCTCGAGTTGTTGTTGATGATTGATGCGGCCAAGCGTGCTTCTGCCCATTATATTACGGCAGTTATTCCGTATTTCGGGATGGCACGGCAGGACAGAAAGGACCGTCCGAGGGTATCTATCGGATCTAAGGTTGCAGCTGATTTGTTGAAAGCAGTTGGCGTGAGCCGTGTAATGACCATGGATTTACATGCTCCTCAGATTCAGGGCTTTTTTGAAGTTCCCGTGGATCATTTGGATTCTTCGGTGATATTTATCCCGTGGATCCGCGATTTAAACGAAACGAACCTGATTTTAGCTTCTCCGGATATGGGAAGTTCAAATAGAACACGTACATTTGCCCGCGCTTTGAATCTGGATATGGTTATCTGTGATAAAGAGCGTAAACGTGCAAACGAAATTGCATCCATGACGTTGATTGGTGATGTGGCCGGAAAAGATGTGATTTTGATTGATGATATTATTGATACCGGTAATACCCTGGCTAAGTCAGCTCAGATGTTGAAGGACAAAGGTGCATTAAGCGTTCGCGCAATGTGTACCCACCCTGTTCTTTCAGGAAAAGCTTACGAAACCATAGAGGAATCGGTTATTGACGAATTAGTGGTGTGTGATACCATTCCATTAAGACGTGAAAGCAGTAAAATAAGAGTATTAAGCGTAGCTGATCTTTTTGCAAAAGCGATCAGGAACGTAACAGAATTTGAGTCGATCAGTTCGCTGTTCAACACAAGTTCGAAATAATACAGGCTAACAGCTAAAGGCCTAAAGCCAATAGCTTAAAGATAATATTCGCATAAAAATTAAAATAAATGCAGCGCGAGGGTGAGCGAATACACTTAAGTGGTGCGAAACAAAAAGTAAAACAAAATGAAATCAATTGCCATGTTTGGTTATTTGCGGGACGGAGTGGGTAAATCATCTACCAAATTGCTTCGAAACGAGGGTAAAGTGCCGTGCGTATTGTATGGTGGCGGAAGAGAGAGTGTAAACTTCTCTATGTATTCAGCAGACTTTAAACAGTTAGTGTACACCCCAAACACTTACAAAGTGAAGTTAGACCTTGACGGTACAATCTACCGTGCAATGTTAAAAGACATTCAGTTTCATCCTGTGAACGATTCAATTCTTCACGCTGATTTTCAAGAAATCGATGAAACGAAAGAAATCGAAATCGGAGTTCCGATTAAATTGGTAGGTAACTCAGTAGGTGTTCGTGCGGGTGGTAAATTGGTTGTTAAATCAAGCAAATTACGCGTTCGTGCCATCGCAGGTAACTTACCTGACTTTATTGAAGTAAACATTGACAACCTTGAAATCGGTAAATCGATTAAAGTTGGTGAAATCAACGTTGAAAACATGAAGATTATGGATGCAGTGAACAATTCAGTTGTATCTGTTAAAACTACACGTGCTGCACAAGAAGAAGCGAAAGCTGCTGCTGCTGCAGATGGTAAGAAGAAGTAATAATTGGTTATTCTTAAATAGCGAAACCCCGGAGCGAAAGCTTCGGGGTTTTTTGTTGGGAACAGATTTCTAAAATTACTGCATGTAAATACATTTGTCACCGGAGGGGGTGATCAAACCAATTTCTGTAAGATTTGCGTTTGCTTGTTGAGCAAGGTCTTTAACTGTAACTATCGATGACGGGCTAACGGTAAATAACAACCCTCCATTGGTTTGCGGATCAGGTAATAATGCGAATGATTCTGTTGCATCAACAGTAGGAGCAATACTTACCTTTTCGCTGTAAGCATTCCAATTGCGGTAGGTCGCATCGGGTATAATAAATTGTTGCGAATACAGAATAGCAGATTCCAGTTTGGGAATAGATGCATAGTTGATTTCAGCACTTACACCAGAACCTTCGCACATCTCAATCAGGTGTCCTAATAATCCGAAACCCGTAATATCAGTCATTGCCGTTATACCTTTTTCTTTTCCAAGAATTTCACCAAACGAATTCAACTTAATGAGTTGTTCGGTTAAGATTTGTTCATGCTCCGGAAGTAATTTTCCACGCTTCTGAGCTGTGGCCAATATGCCAACACCAATAGGTTTGGTAAGAAAGATAATATCTCCAGCTTGCGCAGTATCATTTCGTTTGATATGCTCCAACGGAGCTAATCCATTTACGGATAATCCAAAGAATGGTTCAGCAGCATCAATGGTGTGCCCCCCTGAAATGACAATACCCGCTTGCGCACAAATATCTTTCGCTCCATCCAACACTTTGGCTGCAACGTCAGCGGGAATTTTATCAATAGGCCAACCCAAAATAGCAATGGCTGTAATGGGTTTTCCACCCATAGCGTATACATCACTAATGGCATTAGCAGCAGCAGCCTGACCAAACGTAAATGCGTCATCTACGATTGGCATAAAAAAATCAGTTGTTACAATTAGAGCCTGCCCATTTTGCAAATCATACACTGATGCATCATCGTTGTGGTTATTGCCCACCAATAGGTTTTGCTGATTGCCCGCTACACGGGATGAAGCTAATATTTGCTCAAGTATGGCAGGTGCTATTTTGCAACCACAGCCTGCCCCTTTTGCATATTGTGAAAGTTTAATGGGTTCTGTCATTGAGCATGGTGTTGAGTGGTTTTCAATACGAGTTCTGTATTGATGAGCGCATCAACTTTAGGTGCGGGCATTAATTGAATGGCTCTGTTCGATTTTTCCATCGCTTGTGTATATTGTTTATCATAGTAGGAAAGCAAAATGCGGAAACAAGAATAGATATCGTTTTCCAATAAAAAATTAATGGCATTTTTAGTATCCAATCCACCTAACCGTTTTTGAATACGGATAATGGCGTTCACGAGTTTTTCTTTGTCAAACTTACCATAACCTTCTACGATAAAATTAAGGCGTTCCTCAAAAGGAATATCCAGCGCGAATAGTGGAGCCTCCTGAAGGCGATTATAAAATTGTTCAGTGAGGTTAATGAGTCCTATGCGCCTGCTTTCATTTTCTATCCAAATAGGATGTTCCTGAAAGAATGGATCGTCATCATTCAAGTGATAAAAGGGTTGTAAGGCTGCCACTAAAATATTTTCAAAATATTCCTGAGAAGGTTGTTCATTCATCCCCATGCTTCCGAATGCCGACCCCTTGTGAGAGGCTATTCTCTCAAGGTCAATGATCTGCTTTCCTTGTTTGCTGAGTTCATGAAGCACCTCTGTTTTGCCACTTCCGGTAAAACCTCCAAGGGCAATAAACCGAAAGGGTAAATCCAGTTGTTGCAAAACCCAATGCCGGTAGTTTTTATAACCACCTTCAAGCAGGTAAACTTCAAACCCGTAAAAATTGAGCAACCATGCCATGGCACCGCTGCGCATGCCACCACGCCAGCAATGAACCAATAATTTTTTGTCTGGCACTTTATATTGCTTGAGAATGGTTTCTGCTTTTTCAACAAACGCCAACATGTTGGGGCCAAAATATTTCAATCCTATTTTGATGGCATCTTCTCTGCTTACCTGCTTGTAAGTGGTACCTATTTCCTTGCGTTGGGCATCATCGAAAATGGGAAAGGAGTGGGCTCCGGGAATGTGAGCATAAGCATATTCCGAAGGGCTTCTCACATCCAATACAGGATAGTGTTTTCCAAGTGTTAGAAATTCTGTAATCCCTACTTTCTGAGCTGGCATGGAGCCGTTATTATTAGATGCAAGATATTGTGTTTTAATGAAAAATAACTCAAACAAAATACTTTACCCATATGGATACACCCTATATTAGCGGGTTGATCAATTATTATCATAGGAGCTTGATGATTTTACTTAAGGTAGTGAATATTCATTAGTTTCATTGCTTTGTCTGCCGGTATCGCAAACCCAAGACCTTCCATTCCCCGCCCCATAATTTTCCTGACAACTACACCAATCACAACTCCTTGTTCATTAATTAAAGGACCGCCACTGTTTCCCGGATTGAGACTTACATCCGTTTGAATATAATCTTTTCCTTCTATGTTACGGTTACCGCTTACAATTCCTTTTGATACACTTTGACCCAATTCTAATGCTGCAGGTGTACCAATTGCGATTACGACTTCCCCGATATCTATTTCTTCATCCCCTTTCAATTGGAGATACGGAGTTTGTTCCTTTTCTATTTTAATAACAGCAAGGTCATAATAATCATCATATCGAATGACTTTAGCTGCAAAATGAGTTGTGTCTTTTCCGATGCGTACGTTTAGAGTTTGCGCATCATCAATTACATGGTAATTGGTTAAAATATAACCTTTATCATTGATAAGAAATCCGCTTCCGAAACTTTCTTCTCCTTCAATTGTCACTACAGCTTTTGTGCTGCTCTTTATCATTTCCTTCAAGTCGGTGTATTTAACAGTAAGGGGAGTTGCTTCTACAGTAAGAGAATCATACACATTTTGGAAAAACGCATTTGCGCTTTCAATGGATTGAATAAGGCCTGTGTCCAATAATACTAAGCTAACATTGTCGTATAGCGCTTTTCGGAATAACGAATTCGGATCATCCGCATTGCCAAACCCATAATTAACAATTTCAATTTCTTGTTTCTTATTATTTTCAAAGGAAACTTCATATTGTATTTTCAGGTTATAAAAACCGTACGTAAAATAGGAATTAGTTGATTTTGCCGAAAATGTTCTAAACGCATATTCTTTAATTACAGGTTTGAAAGAAGCGAATAGTTTATGTGAAGCAGAAATGATATTTTCCTGTTTCAACATTTCTTCACAGTGAGAAACCTCAAAATGGTTATGATAAAAGATATTACAGAGTTGTGTTCTGATATTTTTATTGGTACCAAAAATGGGATCGTATGCAACTTCCTCATCGACCATTGTGAAGACTTTCGTTTGATCATCCCGGCCTAATGATGTTTTGCGTTTAATGCCATTGGATAAAGGACTAAGTGTTACCCTTAATGTATTTTGTTTTTTGGAATATTGAGGATGTACAAACAGGTCATACGAAGTTGCTTTGACCTGTGGCAATTTACCAAACGTTACAAAATACTCAGAAGGTATTTTAGCAGAAGAAACAGGTTTGATATTAAGCTCAAGAATTTCCTTTACAGGAACGTTTACATATGTTTCTTCCGTTTTGTCTCCTTTGATAATAAGTTGATGTGACTTGAGCCTCTTTTTCTCCAGCGTCAGCGGAGCAAAGCCAATCAATTCTTCATTTTCTCTGTAATAAACACCTACCCGATCTTCGACATAAGAATTGATTTGAAGGATTTTTTTATCAGTGTTTTGTGCATAGCAGTAATGGCCGCCCGACAGGCTCATAAAAAGGTAAAAAAGAAGAAAACATTTTTCCATTTGATGGTTTATCTAATTCAAGTATAATTGTATAAAATCAAAACCTTATGAAAAAAATTGTATGTATGCTCACGTTGCTGTTATTGAACGCATTTTTGTTTGCCCAAGAGGTGGACTTAAAGTGGGCGACCGAAGAAAAAGTTGCTGGAAAATCAGCTTCACCTGAATTCCTTGGGATTCGCAATGAAAAGATTTATGTTATTAAATCTGAAAACGTAAAGAAGGCAAATAGTTATTACATTGATGTATACGATGCCGCAAGCCTGGAGGAAGGCGAGAAAATCGATTTCGCAAAGGCACTACCTAAGGACATTGCTGATAATGAACTTTACAATGTTTATTTATTGGATACTAAACTGATTATTATTACCACGACCAAGAACAAGGAGCTGTTGGCAACGAGCCTGGACCTTGACGGAAAAGTACTGAAGGGAAAAATAACCCTTGATCGTGTAGATGGAAAGGATAAAGAATTTGAGGGGTTTGAAGTAAGAGTTTCACCTGACAGAAGCAAAATCTTGGGTTTCAGAAAAGCTAAAGGGAAAGTAAAAAAAACGATTGCTTTTAATTTCTCTTTATACGATCAGGAATTGAAACGTTTGAATGAGAAAAAAACAGAGCTGCCATACGAAGATGAGAATTTTAAATTTGGAACAATATCTGTTGACAATAAAGGTGATGTATTTGGGGTGGCTGTAATCAAAATTGAAGGCAAGCGCAAAAAATTTGATACACAAAAGGCTGTTCTTATGAATTTGGACTTGAGCAAGAGTAAGCCTGAAATAAATGAAGTGAATTTGCCTTTTGAAAAACGTATTGCTTCTTCCATGTCATTTATGATGGACGACAGCAAAATAACTGTTGCGGGAATGTATGCTAATAATAAGGATGCGGAATTCCTTGAAGGTATTTTTTACATTGAACTGAATAAGACCAATTTTGAGGTTTTACAATCCAATTACGAGAAATTTAAACCGGGCATGCAAACCAGGAAGATCAATTCCAATAAAATGGATAATAACGTTGGTTTTGGTTATGACCTGAAGGATATTCATGTGAATTCAAAGGGTGAAAAATTCCTCACGTTTGAAAACACTTTGATAGCTTTTCAATCCAGCAAAAATGGTACATCTAAATATGTTATTTTAACGGATATCATCGTGGCAAAATTGTCTGAGACTAACAAACTGCAATGGAATTCAATTATCAATAAAAATCAGGTATTAAGAATTCCTTATACCAGTACTGTTGGTATGGGCGCTATATCCATTACAGTAAGTGTATATAAGTTTTACAAAAAGTTCGAAGATTTATTGTCGTACACTGTTCTTTATAAGAATGACGACATGTATTTTTTGTTTAATGACAATAACAAGAATGAGAAAACCAAAAATACGGATAAGCCCTTTAATTCATTTAAAAAGGCTTACTCTGCTTTGGTGAAGTTGGATATGGATAAAGGTAAATGGGAGAAAAAAACAATCTTTTCAACCAAAGAGATGGGAAGAATGATTACCCCTAATAACTCTGTTCAAATTTCAGATAATAAAATATTAACGTTCTCTTATTATAAAAAGGGAAGCTCAATTGGGTATTTAACTATTGAGTAAAATAGAAACGAACCATAAAAAAAGCAGTGATTGGAAAATCGCTGCTTTTTTTATGGTTCGAGTAAGGATTATTTCAACACTTCTCTTGAAATAACAATCCGTTGAACTTCTGAAGTTCCTTCGTAGATCTGCGTGATCTTAGCATCACGCATCAAACGTTCTACATGGTATTCTTTTACGTAACCATATCCACCGTGGATTTGAACTGCTTCTGTGGTAACCCACATCGCGGTTTCAGATGCGTATACTTTTGCCATTGCACTGGCCATTGCATAATCACCATGTGCATCTTTTAATGCAGCAGCCTTTAAGCACAATAAACGGGAAGCTTCAATTTGTGTAGCCATATCAGCTAACTTAAATTGAATAGCCTGGTGATGCATAATTTCTTTTCCGAATGCTTTACGTTCTTTTGAATATTTCAATGCCAACTCATAAGCGCCACTGGCTATACCCAATGCCTGCGAGGCAATACCAATACGTCCACCTGCCAATACTTTCATTGCAAAGGTAAATCCGAACCCATCGTCACCAATTCTGTTCTCTTTAGGAACTTTTACATCCTGGAACATGATGGAATGTGTATCACTTCCGCGAATACCCATCTTGTCTTCTTTTTTACCAACGGTAACACCTGCCCAGCTTTTTTCAACAATAAAGGCATTAATGCCTTTGTGTTTTTTCTCAACATCTGTTTGAGCAATTACTAAATAATAGGTTCCGGAATTTCCATTGGTAATCCAGTTTTTAGTTCCGTTCAAAATATAGTGATCGCCCATATCAACGGCAGTAGTGCGTTGAGACGTGGCATCGCTACCGGCTTCAGGCTCCGAAAGCAAAAATGCTCCGTGAACTTGTCCGCTTGCCATTGGTACCAAATATTTTTGTTTTTGTTCTTCAGTTCCATAAGTCTCCAATCCCCAGCATACAAGAGAATTATTAACCGAAACAACTACTGAAGCCGAAGCGTCAATTTTGGACAATTCCTCCATGGCCAACACATATGAAATGGTATCCATTCCCGATCCACCGTATTTTGGATCTACCATCATCCCTAAAAATCCGAGCTCTCCAAGTTTTTTGATTTGTTCTGCAGGGAATTTTTGGTGCTCATCGCGCTCAATAACACCCGGTAATAATTCGGTTTGTGCAAAATCGCGTGCAGCCTGCTGTACGTTTAAGTGTTCTTCGGAAAGTTCAAAGTTCATATGCTTCTGTATTAATGTAGTTAAAATAACTAGGTGGGGCGAAAATACTGATATCACTTGTAATTACAAAGACTAAGATTGGAACGGCCAAACGAATGGCAATCAACTCTCGTACTATACAACTGAAACCGGGCAGACGCATAATGATTCATCGGAAGTAATTTAGTAAAAGTATAATGTTCATAATTCAATGATAAGAAGTCTATTGGTGATTATATTGTTTTTGTTCGGACTTCAATCCTATGCACAACATAGTCAGAACTGGTATTTTCCCGAAAGTGTAGGCATAAGGTTTAGTGCCGGTGAAGTGAATTCCTTATCAGGAGGAAAAATCAGTACCTCGGTTCCGGCCAATGTTCAGATCAGACCAACTGAAGGAGGAGCATGCATATCAGACTCGAAAGGGAATTTGTTGTTTTATACGGATGGATTAACCATTTGGAATCGAAACCACACACCTATGAAGGGAGGACAGAATTTGAAGGGAGGTCCTTCCGCAACTCAGCCAGCCAGCATCGTACCCGATCCTGGAAATCCTTCCAGGTTTTATATTTTTACCGTAGATGATTTTCAGCATATACTTAAGAATGGCTTGTGTTATTCTGTTGTGGATATGTGCCTTGATAATGGTTTAGGGGATGTTACAGACAAAAAAAACGTTCCGTTACTGGATATAGCGGGTGAAAAGCAGGCCATCACCAAACACAAGAATGACACGGATTACTGGCTGGTAGTGCATAAACATTATACCCAATCTTTCTACGCATATAAAATAAGTACGGCAGGAATCAGCAAGCCGGTTATATCCTCTATTGGTTCATACCATGGTGGTGGTTTGTTTGACGGAGCGGCTACGGCCATCGGGCAAATCAAAATAGCACCGGATGGCAAACGGATAGGCCTGGTGAATTCGAATATGGATGTGGGCAATGACAAGGCATTGCTGGAGGTATTTAACTTTGACAATGAAACAGGAGTTATTTCCAATTATGTCAATCTTACCAGTATGATTTATCCTATCTTTTTTGGATTTTACGGAGGATATGGATTTACGTTCTCTCCTAACAGTCAGAATATCTATGTTAGTACCAGGGTGGGAATTCTTCAGTTTCATTTGTATGGTGAGACGTGGAGCTATGTTAACAAAATTAATCCTATGGAATTGAATCCGACAGGAGGTATGCAACTGGCACCCAATGGAAAAATATACATTGCAAAAGGGGAGGCCTTTTTAGCATCCATTTCGAATCCTAATGACCTTCTCCCCAATATCGGATTTAAGCTCAATGATGTTTTTTTGGATGATGGAATTGCTACCTGGAGTTTACCCGGTTTTTATGACGGCTTCAGGTATACACAAGAGGATCCTTTATGTGCTCCGGATAATACTGTTCCCCGGGAAAGTGATGACTGTGGTTTCATGTTGTATCCTAATCCTTCCAACGGTAATCTTACGCTGAAATTAAATAACTCCCTGTATAAAAATATCAGGTTTTACAATGCAATCGGGCAAATTGTGCTAGAGTATTCATCTCCTGGCCGATCGGTTATTTCGCTCGATATAAAAGACCTGTCGGAAGC
>JAZKGH010000139.1:0-22109 GCA_040386055.1 Bacteroidota bacterium | reverse complement strand
CTAAAAATTTTTTTATTCACATTTTTTGTATCACCTTTCAAGTCGAAAAGAGTATTAAAGATGAGTGAAAAATCAGCCGACAATGTATGGAACAATTGTTTGAAGTTAATTCAGGACAATGTATCGCCTCAAAGTTTTAAAACGTGGTTTGAACCGATCAAACCAATCAAGCTTGAAAATAAAGTATTAACGATTCAAGTTCCCAGTCAATTTTTTTATGAATGGTTGGAGGAACATTATGTTACCTTATTAAAGAAAACATTAAAACAAGAATTAGGAACGGGTTCCAGATTAGAGTATAATATAATAGTAGAGAACTCTACTAATAATGCAAATCCTTATGTAGTGAATTTGCCGGGTAGTACGAATGCAAAATCGGATACCCAAAATATTAATGTACCGCTTAACTTAAGCAGTAACATTAAAAATCCGTTTATCATTCCGGGACTTAAAAAAATCAATATTGATTCAAACCTCAACTCAAACTTAACATTTGATAATTTCATCGAAGGTGATTGCAACCGTCTTGCCCGTTCGGCCGGCTATGCTGTAGCAAACAAACCGGGAGGAACATCCTTCAACCCACTAATGATTTTCAGTGAAACAGGTTTGGGTAAAACACATTTGGTACAAGCCATCGGTAACATGATTAAACAAAACAGCAAAAATAAAATTGTGCTGTATGTACCGGTTGAAAAATTCTGTAACCAGTTTGTGGATTCAATCCGCAACAACTCAAATCAGGATTTTGTAAACTTCTACCAACATGTAGATGTATGGATTGTAGATGATGTTCAGTTTTTAGAGAATAAACAAAAAACACAGGAGATATTCTTTACCATCTTTAACCACTTGCATCAGTTAGGTAAACAAATCATTTTAACCAGTGATCGTGCCCCTAAAGATTTAAAAGGAATGGATGAGCGTTTGTTATCACGTTTCAAATGGGGATTATCTTGCGATTTGCAGGCACCTGATTTTGAAACACGTTTAGCTATCCTTGAGCACATGATGTATGCCGATGGTATCAACTTAAGCAGAGATGTAGTTGAATACGTTGCACATAATATCAATACAAACGTTCGTGAATTACAAGGTGCTTTGGTTTCATTGCTTGCGCAGTCATCATTAAACCGTAAAGAAGTAACACTTGATCTGGCCAAACAAATTCTGAAAAACTTCGTTAAGAATTCTTCACGCGAAATTTCTATTGAGTTTATTCAAAAGCTGGTTTGTGATTATTTCACCATCCCGGTTGAGTTGGTAAAATCAAAAACCCGCAAACGCGAAATTGTACAGGCCCGCCAGATTTCGATGTTCTATGCAAAGGACTTAACCAAGTCATCATTAAAAACAATTGGAATGCACTTTGGCGGACGGGATCACTCAACCGTTATACACGCTTGCCAAACCGTAAACGATCTTATTGAAACAGACAAAAAATTCAAAGCCGATATTGAAGAAATCGGAAAACGAATCAAGATAAACTTAGTATAATAAAAAGCCTCACGTGATGTGGGGCTTTTTTATGCTTGTATTCCGGCAAAGTGACTATCGGTAAAATGTCAACTAATACTTAACCAACTTTGGTTCTTTAAGAGAGTTGACGCCAGTTAATTGTTTCCCGCAGATTACGGATGACCCAATGACCCACTCCTTCTAAAGTAAACTTGCTTTTACCCCGAAATATATTCATTATTGCGCCTCATTTAGTATTTCATAACCTTTTACAAACACCACTGTGAAACATTTTTTATTGATCCTGATTAGTCCCCTATTCTTTTCAACTCCTCTATTCGCCCAATGGACAAAAATTGATACTATTTCCTCTCAACATATAGTTGCGTTAGCTCTTGATGGAGATACCATCTTAGCTGTACCCCGAGGAAATGTATTATATAAAAGCATAGATCAGGGCGCAACATGGACTACTGTAAAGATTAGCGATGACACTATTAAAACTATTACGATAAAGCTAATTGATAACGTTATATATATCGGAACAATCTATCATGGCATATTCATGAGTAAAGATCACGGAAGGAACTGGGTGAATACAGGAACAAATCTGTTAGCTGTTTCAGGTATCGAAAAAGTTGGAACGCATTTGTATGCAAGTACGCTCGGACAAGGTGTTGTTATATTCGATAGCATTTCACTCAACTGGAAACCTTTTAATACTGAATTACCCGACTATTCTGCTAATGTTTATACGCTTACTAAAACATCCAAAGGTCTGATTATTGGAGCCGGTAGAAACGGAACCAATTACAAGTATGACACAACAACTAATGAATGGATTGAGGGGTATTACTATGGGTTCTTAAAACCCAATCTCCAAATTGATCAAATACTTTGTGAGCATGATACCTTATTTGCGGTAAACGGATCCAAGATCTTCAGAAGTAATGACGGAGGAGAACATTGGCTTCAGGATAAACAAGGTACTCAGGATGGATATTCCCGAAGCATTCGTATGGGAATTACCAATTATTTCATTGTTACTAATACACTACAAGGTGGCACCTTTATTCAGCAACGTGACAAATTTGCTGCCGATAGTGCTACTTGGGCATTATATGATGAATATTTACCCGATGGATATGCCTATGATATTCTTGATTTAGGTAATAAACTGTTTTTAGGTAAAACTGATGGGTTATACGTTAAAAATTTGTTTGTTGGAATAACAGAGCCGCTTTCTCAGGAAAGTGTGATCTCCATTTCCCCTAATCCTTTAACAGAACATTTACTAACTATTTCGGGAACACATTTGGTAGTCTCTCTTTCGATTTATAATTCAATAGGACAGGCTATGCAGGAGACTCACCCCGGCAAAGCTGAATTCATTTTAGAAACTGATCTTAACAAAGGTGTTTATTTTGTAAAAATGCTCCTGTCAAATGGACAATCAGTGCTAAGAAAAATTGTAGTTGATTAAAACGTTACAGCTTTTTATTTCCAACAGAAAACATTAATGCATCCAGACCTTAGTTACGTAACTATTTTGGGTCCCTTTTGCTACAATGAAATAAACACCCGTAGTTACCATAGCACGATTCAATACAATCTCCGAACCATTTAACTTCATCAATATTTTTCCGGTAATATCAATTACGTCCGCTGATATCAGTTCGTCTGTTTTAGAAGAAAGACTGATTTCATTTTCACTATAACGTATGGTCAATGCTTCCATTTTGTCGCCAACTTCATTCACTCCTGCCAGTCCTCTTGCTTTTAACCAATACACAATCGTGTCTGTAACAGCAGCGGATGCATGCCCTTCAGTATATGCATTCATGTAGTGAATCAAATCGGGCAATTTCACAAAAGTTGCGGGTGTAGTAATCTCTTGTTGGAAACGATTGTATTCGGTTACTACGGGAACATTATTATCTCTTCCTAATCCTAAAAACAAACTTGGTTTTGCCGCAAGGTTGTAATTGATCACAACCGAATCTCCGATATGCGTATACTGCGCCCATACAGCTGCAGAAACACCTGCAAAGGGTGGTGTTGAGCCATTCCAATTACCCGAACGGATCAGGTTAAAGTATGCCAAGACCTGCGCGGCTATTCCATCCGTTTGAGTAGTATCTTGTCCGCACATGCGCGGAAAAGTCCTGTATTGATATGCCAGTAAAGAATCGAATGGTGTACGTGCACCGGCAATATTGATAAGTGCGGTGATGTCATTTCTCAACCTTGCTGCATACGGAACAAGCATCCCTCCTTCACTATGACCAATCAAAATGATTCTGGAAGCATCCACATCATTTCTTGTTTTGGCATAATCTACTCCACTTGTAAATGGCAGCCATAGTTTTTTAAATGTTATGGTTCCCATACTTGTGTACGTATATTCAATTTTATCATACCTCAATACAGCAAACCCCTTAGAGGTTAATCCTTCTGCCAGATCCTTGTAGGTGCGTAAAGTATCTCCGTAAATATCCGGATACATACATTGTACGGAAGCTCCCAACATCACAAGCGTTCCATTCCTATCATTAGCACCCGAACCCGGACAAATCACAATCAATGGGTATTTACCTGTACTTGCAGGTTTGGTAAAGGTTCCGTGAATTGTATATCCTTCATGTGTAAAGGAGACTTCTTCACTCACTTGGGCAAAACTTAAAACAACAACCAGTTGCAGTAAAACGAGCAGGATACTTTTTTTCATTAGACTAATTTTAAGTTAATAAATTTTGATAGGATTTCAGCTAATAAGAGGCAAACAATAAAAGAGCCAATGGCTTTGTTTCCGATAAGGTTAAACGAAATGGAATAGGAACGGTACATGAGCACAATCATCCAAACGGTAATTATTACCGACACACATAAAAAAATCATAAATGATATTGTAAATAATGCATCAATATGTTGTGGATCGAAATGTTTTCCAGCCTCTCTTATAGGATCAAGATTAACAATCAATGCAAGTAATGTCATAAACAACAGCGGCCATCTTGCCAGTAGTTGTGTACCCATGATATCAATGATACGGTAGTGACTTTTACTCATCAGCATTCCGGCAATCAACAGAAGTACGCTTAGCGAAATATAATCAACAAATATTAATTGAATGTGCGTTACTAGGTTCAAAGGATCTGCTACATGCATATCAAGTGTCCCGTCAAAACGAATGCTGGAAAGCGAAGCCAGACCTGCAACAACAAGCATCATTATAAAACCTGCAATCATTGCCTGCCAACCGGCCAAATACATAAATGGGTTAAACAACCACGAAGTCCATTTCTGTTTCATACTATTATTTTTTTTGTTGTTCAAGTTTGGTGAGTTTGGAAATAATTTCATCCAAATGGTTGCGTACTGTAGGATAGCTTAATCCCATAAAGGTTGCCATGTCTTTTAAGCTTCCGCTCGACTTGATAAACTCCATTACAAATGTTTGCTCATCATTATTCAAACTGGCCAGCGGAGGCATTGAATACAATCCCTCAACTTCGGTATCACATTGTGCACATACCAACTTTTTCACCTTGAGTTTTGATTGGCAACTTGGGCAAAACAGTGGTAATTTTTTTTCGTTTACGACTGGCATCTTGTTTCAATTACAAAACAAACATATAACAAAGTTTAATATTATTAATAATAATATTAACTTTATTCATAGTTAAATTCGTTTTGATCAATAAAACATTAACAATTGGTAGCTAAACCGAATTAGCAACAAAAGATCTTCAAGCACTAGGTATAATAACCTATTGAATACTGTCTGATATCACACTTCTGAATGTATAAAGGAATAGATTATAAGCAAAGTCAAGAAGAGTAATACCCCGTGGTGGGTCTAAGAAAAAAGTTACTGCTTTTTAATGACAAGTTTAGCTGCTAAATAGCTCATTGGTAAATACGCACCTACTAAATCCACTATATTAAACCAAAGCGGAGAAGGCAACATGAATACCATCGAAAGTCCTCCTATTAAAAACACAACACCAATTGCCATTGCAAACTTCATTTGATGCGTAACGGCAATACGTGCAGCAAGCAACGCTCCTACAAATGTTCCAATAGCATGGGCCAAAAATGGCATGAGAAAGTTAATGGGTGTAAACAAGTGCATCGAAGCCTTTAATCCCTCTGTTGTTGTGAGATCGGCTCCTTCGGGAGGAGGAATGAGTGACCCACTAATATTAATAATAAGTCCGTTTGCAACACTACCAATACAAAGACCAACAACGACTGCAAGAATATTTCTAAGAGTTGTATTCATATGTAGTTTAATTTAAGGTGGGTAAACTTACAATTAGATCTATTCTTTTACAAATGACTCTCGTTTATACAATGGTAACTGAACAAGATCTGCGATTCGCTGAGCGCTCAAGTTTCCTTCATTACTGAATGGCCAAACAAATAAACTCTTAATAGGATAATTGTTGCAAATCGTTTCGATTGCTTGTATGGTAAGCTGTTTCACGATTCCTTTTCTGCGATATTCCTCCAGCACCAATGCAGAGCAAAGATAGATTGCTTCAAATGGTGCATCCGTTGGTGTAAGATCCAATAATTCGGATTCGGAAATTTCTTGCTTTAGAAAACGCTGCATCAATTTGGCTGAAGTTGGAATCACTAATATCCATGCCACAGGGCCATCCCCATCAACATATTCAGATACTGTATTTGGATCTAACTTCTGTAGCTGGGTTATGACTTCTTCATCCACAACCAATTGATTGGGATCATCCTTGGCTGCAAAAACACTTTCGGCCAATTGGAGCATTCTTTGGAGATTTTTGGATGACATTTAATCGTTGTAATAATTCTTAGGCAACTTTATTTATGTTTATCATTGAACTGTTGCACACACTTTCGGATGTCCTCAATCTTTTTCCGTGATTCCTCAAAATAAGAAACGATTTCAGGTTCTGACATAAAAACACGTGTAATATTTTCAACACTCAATCCAATGATATTGCCTGTCTGAGTATCGAATACAATTCCACATAATTTTTCAGATGGTACATCCGTAAAATCTATAGTAGATTTTTTTTTGCTGCTATTCATAACCCCGTAAACAATTGCGGCTCCAACCAAACCAAACACTGCACCTCCGACTATTGCTCCCATGTAGGCTTTGGAATAATACATATCCTCAAAATAATAGTAGCGCCCTTTTTCTAAAGACTTTACATAAAACTTTCCAGAACCATATACCCCTTGATTGAGAAATAAATCTGTTCCATCAAAATATGCGAAGACAGGAGCTATTTTTTTACCGGAAATGGAATCATAAATAATATACTGCGTGTACAATCCTTCTGATTTCACATACACTTCGCAGGCAGAGTTTGATTGAACGGAATCAAACATAAGCTGATTGATGGTATGATATTTACCTTTGGGGTAAACATGTTGTGCTTGTATCTTAAAAAGAAACGTAAAAGAGAAAAGGAGAATCAAACCATATCGTATGCAACCTAATATTTTCATTCTCATTTACACTGCTTATTCCCTCGCATAAGAGTATAAACAAAATAGCCTAAACTCGATACCAAAAATAAAATATTAACTGTTTTCGCAAACGGTGGAGCTCCCTCAGGATAAACTTGCCCCATCAATACCATAACATTTAAAATAATGAGAACTACTATTAGGATTTTCTTATTCATATGGTGTTTAAGAATTAAATAACCTATTTACAATTAACCTAAGCTCTTGATCTCGCTCACTAATTGCGTCAATGCTTTTTTAGCATCACCAAACAACATACTCGTTTTCGGTTTGAAGAACAATTCGTTTTCGATACCGGCATACCCGGCTTTCATCGAACGTTTGTTTACAATTACATTGGTTGCATTTTCTACTTCCAGAATCGGCATACCATATATAGGAGAATTCGGATCTGTTTTGGCTGCAGGATTCACAACATCATTTGCACCTACTACCAGTACAACATCTGTTGTATTAAACTCCGGATTGATTTCTTCCATCTCCACCAGCTTATCGTAACTCACATTGCTTTCGGCAAGCAATACGTTCATGTGTCCCGGCATTCGACCCGCAACAGGATGAATTGCATACTTCACCTCAACACCTTCTTTCTCCAACAATTCTTCCAGTTCATGCACCACGTGTTGTGCTTGTGCAACTGCCAATCCATAACCCGGAACGATCACAACTTTCTTCGCATATTTCATTAAAATAGCAGCATCACTGGCTGTAATTTCTTTGGTTGAACCTTCGAATGAAGATGATGTTGCTGCTTCTCCTTTAGCTCCGCCAAAGTTTCCAATCAACACATTCAGTAATGAACGGTTCATGGCTTTACACATCACCATGGTTAATAGTGTTCCTGCACTTCCAACCAGAATACCACCCACCAACATTACTTTGTTATCATATAAAAACCCGCCACATGCCGCAGCCACACCTGTAAACGAATTCAGCAAGGAAATAACCACAGGCATATCAGCACCACCAATCGGCAGTACGAATAAAATTCCGTAAATAAGTGAAAGAGCCAATACCGCATAAAACATATTTGCATCAAAGTTCACCACTGCCATTACCGCTAATGCAATAATCACCACCATCAAACCGATATTGATGAACTGTTGTGCGCTGAATGATTTGTCTTTTACCTTACCACTTAGTTTACCATAAGCAATGATACTTCCCGCGAACGAAACGGAACCAATGATCATTCCTATTAATATGGTTGACAACTCTCCTTTCGGCACTACCATAGCAACAGCATCCAACATTTCATTGTGAGAAGCGGATGTGAGGTGTTGAAACTCAATCACCGAAATCAACATTGCACAAGCACCGCCCATACCATTGAACAAACTCACCATCTCAGGCATTGCAGTCATTTGCACACGTTTAGCGGCAATCCAACCTACAACAGTTCCCACAACCAAGCCTCCAAAAATAAGAGGCAGATTTTTCAAATGATTTCCATCTTCACCGGTATATAAAAATATGGTCCCAAAAATGGCTAATACCATCCCGAATGCAGCGATTAAATTTCCCTTTCGGGCACTTGCAGGATTCCCCAACATTTTCAATCCTAAGATAAAAGTTGTGGATGCAATTAGGTAAATGATTTCTAATATATATTTAGTCATAAGGTTGTTATTAGTTATGGGTTAATAGTTAATGAATCATAGCAAAACCATGAACATTGAACTATAAACTATGATCTTTTCTTTTTAAACATTTCCAGCATTCTGTCTGTAACGACAAAGCCACCCACAACATTTAACGTTCCGAGTACTACGGCAAAAAAACCAAGAATCAAAGACGCCATGTGATCGGCTTGTCCCATTACGATAATAGAACCAATGATTACAACACCGTGAATAGCGTTGGCACCACTCATGAGCGGAGTATGTAGTACAGATGGCACATGTCCGATTAATTCGATACCCACAAAAATCATTAAGATAATGAGGTAGAACATTTCTTTGTTGTCGGAAATAAAAGCGAGTATGTTTTCCATAATTTATGCTGTTGCTGTTTGTAAACTTGGGTGAACTATTTTTTGCTGATGGGTAATCAATGTTCCTTTGGTAATTTCTTCTTCCAGTTCCCATTTCATTCCATCTTTGGTTGAGAGATGTGTGAGGAAGTTGTAAATATTTTTTGAGTATAATTCACTCGCATTTTGTGCAAGGGTACTTGGCAGATTGCTTTGACCAACAATCGTCACACCATTTTTCACAACGGTTTTGTCCATTTCGCTTAGAGCACAATTCCCACCCTGCTCTACAGCCATATCTACAATTACACTTCCCAGTTTCATCAACTTCACCTGCTCCTCGGTAATGAGTACCGGTGCTTTTTTGCCGGCAACCAATGCCGTAGTAATAACAAGATCTGCTTGCGCTAAACTTTTATTAACTGCCTCTTTTTGTTTAGCTAAATATTCTTCTGAAACTTCTTTGGCGTATCCGCCTTCCACTTTCACACCTTCACCCTTCACTTCAATAAACTTTCCACCCAATGATTCTACCTGTTCTTTAGTTTCAGGGCGTACATCCGTAACTTCCACAATGGCCCCTAAACGTTTGGCTGTTGCAACAGCCTGTAATCCGGCAACACCTGCACCAAAAATCAAAATACGCGAGGGAGTAATGGTTCCTGCTGCTGTCATCATCAATGGGAAAATTTTTCCCATCACATCCGCACCCATAATAACCGCTTTGTAACCGGCCAGATTATTTTGAGAACTTAGTGCATCCATACTTTGTGCACGCGAAATACGTGGCATGGCATCCATTGAAAATGCACTGATACCTTGCTTGGTAAGCTGACTTACCAACTCCGGATTAAACGAATGATAGATATAAGAAATAAGTACAGAACCCGCTTTCATCATTCCTATTTCTTCTGCGGTAGGAGCATTTACCTTGATCACAACATCTGCTTCTGAAAGCAACTGCGATTTATTGGAAACAACAGAACAGCCTGCCTGCAAATATGCATCATCTGAAAAATTTGAAGTATATCCTGCTTCTGTTTCTACCAAACAAGCATAACCCTGTTTGATGAATTGTTGCGCAACAGCCGGAGTCAACGCTACGCGTTTCTCTCCCGGTTTTGTTTCTTTTACAACAGCTATTTTCATTATAAAATAGTATTAATTGTGTAGCGTGAACTAAAGACTTTTAGAGGACATTTCCAACTATTGTCAGGTTATTGGTTGCTGGCCCTTGACTGTTAGCTATTGGCGGAGGAGTTTACAGTAAGTGTAGTCCCACCCGCAGGTGCCTTCGGCCTTTCCGCTTCGCGGAGCTCAGGCACCTTACTACCTTCATCCATAATTTCCTGATCTCATAATTTATCCTCCGGAGGTATGCTTCTCCCGATATGGCGGGACAGCATGACACCACTCCCTAATTTCTTAATCTCCGAATCCCTTAATTACATTTTCTAATCATCAAATTATCTCATCATTACATTTTCTCATCTGCACAATTACTCATTTATCCCTTCCCTTGCGCATCTTTGTTTGTTTCTACATCTTCGCAGTTACATATCCTTTTACCTTGCTCAAAATAGCTTACCACGAATTATATCAACATCCGCTTCCAGAAGGACATCGTTTTCCGATGCTCAAGTACGAACTTATTCCCAAGCAATTGTTACATGAGGGTGTTATTACCGAACAGAACTTATTCGCACCAGATATTATTTCGGAAGAAGATATATTGCTGACACACGATCCTTATTACTGGAACCGAATGAAAAATCTGGAACTTACAGCCGCTGAAATGCGCAAGATTGGGTTTCCGCTATCAGCTCAACTGGTAGAACGTGAACAACGCATTGCACAGGGCACCATTGACTGTACCACCTATGCTTTGCAACATGGAGTAGCCCTTAATGTTGCAGGAGGAACTCATCATGCATTTGCATATAAAGGAGAAGGTTTTTGTTTATTAAATGATTTTGCTGTTGCGGCAAATTATTTGCTGCACCGAAAAAATTTCACACGCATTTTAATCATTGATTTGGACGTGCACCAGGGTAATGGAACAGCGCAGATATTTTCTAACGAATCGAAAGTATTTACACTTAGTATGCATGGCAAAAACAATTATCCGTTCTTTAAAGAGCACTCCTCTCTGGATATTGAACTGCAAAACGGAATAAACGATGATATTTATCTGCAATTGATGCGGCAACATATTCCTGAAGTAATTGTGGAATTTAAACCCCAATTTATTTTTTACCTTTCAGGAGTGGACATTCTGGAAACTGACAGGTACGGCAAATTGAATATTTCCCGGGAGGGTTGTTATGAACGCGACAAGCTGGTTTTCAACTGGTGTAAACATTATAATATACCTATTGTAGTATCAATGGGTGGTGGATATTCTCCGAAAATTTCGGACATCGTGAATGCCCATTGCAATACTTTTAAATTAGCAAGCGAAATATTTTTTTAAAATCTTTTAAAGTACTTGCATTTATAGCTTTCAAATTATTATTTCACCCCCGGAATAAGGCAAACATATTTTGTGTTTGCATAATTGAAAAAAGTTTAAATTTGTTTATTGAATAAAAATTTACCACTCAAATGACTATCGCTAAAAAAACAGTTGCACAGGCAGCAACCAAAAAAGTAATGAGCAACGCAAAGTCGCCAAAGAAAGAAGAGCCAAAGAAAACGTACTCTGAAGATGAAGAGGAGGACGATGATTTGGATTTAGATGAGGATCTTGATCTGGAAGTAGATGATATCGACTTTGATGAGGATGACGAGGATGATGATGATTTTTAATCATCATTGATGTAATTACGTATTATGGTAAAATAATTTCAGGTGATTCCACCGTGTTGCTTTCATGCAATGCCCTGTCATAAATTCTCACCCTTACTTTAATAATTCGCGGCATATCCGGAAACTCTATTTGACTTGGAATCGGATTCTGCCAATCTATTTCACCCCTGATGGCTTTATGCTTGCCATCAGGGGTTATATTTTCAACTCTACCGGTATATATTAAAGTATCTAATGTGTTGGGTTTAATTACCGGCTCAAAAACATTTGTAATCGGATTCAAAGCGTAATATTCTTCATACAAATTATAACGATACTTGTTGGTCTCCTTATCATTCACCTTCACACTGTTAAACGGAGCAAATGTATCGCCCTTATTTAGTCCGATATCCCCATCTCCATCTTTGTAGCCGATAATAATACCCAATAGCGTATCTCTCACTCCCTGCACAGACGTATCGAGCTTATAGTAGTAACTTTTAAACTCAATAGCAGGGATATCCGGATAGATTTCGCTTTTTTTGCAGGCATTCAGCACAAGAATGACTGTGCCTAACAGAATACCGAATTTGAAAATGTTGTTTAACGAAGTCAATTTTATTCAGGAAATATTTAAATCAAAACTAATACATTTTGATGAATTGGCGATGCAGTTATTTCGCCATCAATATGAAAATACTAAAACATACCGCGATTATTGTCATCATCTGCAAATAGACACCTCAGCCATCCATTCCGTTGCACAAATCCCCTTTCTACCGGTCTCCTTTTTCAAAACACATGATATACAAACTGGAACCTTCATTCCGGAAACAATATATACCAGTAGTGCAACCACCGGAATGGTGCAAAGCAGGCATCTGGTAAAGGACAACACTATATATATAAATAGCTTTATAAAAGCATTTGAATTGTTTTACGGGCATCCCGAAGAGTATGCAATTATTGCTTTACTCCCCAATTACAGTGAACGCGAAGGTTCTTCACTCATTGTAATGGCTGATCATTTAATCAACCAAAGCAAACATCCCGAAAGTGGGTTTTACCTCTATAATTTTGAGGATTTGCATCGCATATTGGTGCAGCTCAAAGCTAAAAACACAAAAACACTGTTGTTGGGTGTCACATTTGCATTACTCGATTTTGCCGAACAATTCCCCATTGATCTGAGCGCTGCCATTATCATGGAAACAGGTGGCATGAAAGGACGCAGAAAAGAGATGATCCGGACAGAAGTTCACAAGCAATTGCAAGAAAGCTTTAATGTGAAACATATCCATTCGGAATATGGCATGACGGAATTGTTGTCTCAGGGTTATTCCAAAGGAGATGGCATTTTTTATACTCCTCCCTGGATGAAAGTCCTTATTTCAGATGCTACGGATGCACTGCAAATGCTCTCTCAGCAGAAATCAGGACTCATCAATGTGATTGATTTGGCCAACCTTCATTCATGTGCCTTCATTCAGACAGCCGATATCGGAAAAACATATGCTGATGGTGGGTTTGAGGTTCTCGGACGCCTCGACCAAAGCGACATGAGAGGTTGCAGCCTGATGTACCTTTGAGGACTAAGAAAATGAGTAATTTAGTAAATGGATGAATGAGTAAATGTGCAGATGTGCGAATTAGAAAATGGTATGATGAAATTAAGTAATTAAGATATAAGAAAATTAAGGATGAAAGAACGCGGGAGGGTAAGGTGCCTGAGCTTGACGTAGTCAATGGTCGAAGAGACCTGCGGGCGGGCATACTTTCAGATAACTTCTTCGCTAACAGCTAACAGCCAGCTGCCAATAGTCAACCACAAACAACAAACCGAAAACAATGATTTTCGACACACTCCCTCGTCATTTCTGATTATCAACATATTAAATAATTATTTTTTTAGGTTGAAGATTACATTAAATTTGTCCCCCTATCAATTAACGTAAATCACTGATTATGACAACTCATGCGATTGCAGACAAGCTACTTAGCAAAGCTTCTCAAGCGTTCACTAATTTAACACCGGAAGAACTGGTAAAACATGCCCTTGAAAATAAAGAAGGTGTATTAAACGATACAGGAGCCTTGATGGCTGATACCGGAGAGTTTACAGGCCGCTCACCTAAAGACAAATTTTGTGTTGCAGATGCAAAAACTGAAAACACCGTATGGTGGGGTGAAGTGAACCAAAAATTCGACTCAGATAAATTTGAGACATTATTAAACAAAGTGCTTGCGCATTTTGAAGGCAGAAAAATGTATGTACGCGATGCGTATGCTTGTGCAGACCCGCGTTACCGTTTAAACCTGCGTGTATTCAATGAAACAGCTTATCACAATTTATTTTGTAACAACCTGTTTTTGCGCCCGACAGCCGAAGAATTAACCAACTTCGAACCTGAATGGCTAATCATCAATGCTCCCAGCTTCAAAGCTGATGCTGCTGAAGATGGAACCCGTCAGCATAATTTCACCATGATTGACTTCACCCGTAAGATTATCTTAATTGGAGGTAGTGCTTATACCGGTGAAATGAAAAAAGGTATCTTCACTGTGTTGAATTACATTTTACCACAAGAACGCAATACCCTATCAATGCACTGTTCTGCTAATATTGGCAAAAAAGGTGATACAGCTATTTTCTTCGGACTTTCAGGTACCGGTAAAACAACTTTATCTGCCGACCCTGAGCGTAAATTGATCGGTGACGATGAGCACGGATGGGCTGAAGACAGTGTATTTAACTTTGAAGGTGGTTGCTACGCAAAATGTGTAGACTTAACTGAAGAAAAAGAACCACAAATTTTCCATGCGATCAAAGCCGGTGCATTGTTGGAAAACACTCGTTTCTTCCCGGGAACAAATACAGTTGATTATACCAACATCAGTGTTACCGAAAATACACGTGCTGCATATCCATTGCACCATATTGATAATATTGCTATTCCTTCAGTAGGAAAAGCTCCTGAAAATATTTTCTTCCTAACAGCTGACGCTTTTGGTGTATTGCCTCCTATCTCTAAACTAAGTGTAGGACAAGCAATGTATAGTTTCATCAGTGGTTATACAGCAAAAGTTGCAGGTACTGAAGCCGGAGTAACTGAGCCACAAGCTACGTTCTCTGCATGTTTCGGACGTGTATTCCTTCCTTTGCATCCGGGTAAATACGCAGAAATGTTGGGAGAGAAATTGAAAGCAAACCCGAACATCAATGTATGGTTAATCAATACAGGTTGGACCGGTGGTGCTTATGGTACAGGTTCCCGTATGAAATTGAGTTACACCCGTGCTATGATCACTGCTGCGTTGAATGGTGAATTAAACGATGTAGCTTACGAAGCACATCCTGTATTTGGTTACATGATGCCTACTGCTTGCCCGAATGCTCCTGCTGAATTGTTGAACCCACGTAATACATGGGCCGACAAATCTGCATACGATGCACAAGCGAACAAACTGGCTAATATGTTTGTTAAAAACTTCGAGCAATATGCAGCTGGTGTGAGCAAAGAGATTTTAGATGCTGCTCCTAAAGCTACTCAAAACGCATAATTGCGAAACCGAATAAAAAAAGAAAAACGGTCATCTGTGAAAACGGATGACCGTTTTTCTTTTTTCCTATATTTACACAATATGTCCTCAGATAACAAAACCATTTCCGTTCATCAGATAGATACATCTCTTTTCAGGGAAGAGCTTGAAAAACGTATTACCATCCCGGAAGGTGCATTTGAACAGCTTCTTGAACTTTGGGAATATCGTTCGTTTAAAAAGAATGAAGTTATAATGAAAGCAGATGAAGTTCCCAAATGGAGCTTATTTGTTCTCAAAGGATGTTTACGACAGTTTTTGGTCACTGATAAAGGAGACGAACGAATTGTTTACTTTGCTGAAGAACGTCATTTTATAGGTGACCTTCCGGCACTCCGGAATAGTCAACCATCCGTATTTACCTTTCAGGCTATTGAACCCTGTGAACTACTCACCATCAATGCTAAAAACTGGAAAGAAGCGCAACAACGTTTTACATGGTGGACAGAAGCATACATTAACGGCTATCAGCGCTGGACAATGATACTGCAACAACAATTGGCAGACGCAGCATCACTCTCCGCGGAAGAGCAATATGCACGATTATTAAAAACTAAGCCTAACCTGCTTCTGCGCGTACCACAACATTATATCGCTTCCTATTTAGGAATCAGTCCCGAAACATTAAGCCGGGTTCGCAAAAAAATGACGACTCTTTAATTTCTTGACTAAAGTCAACGACTCCCGGATAAGAGTGAACGTAACATTGTGCCATCAATTATTAATCAATAACAATTATGGCCATTACAGTAATCAACACACACAAAGTAGCCGACTTTTCCAAATGGAAAGAAGGATTTGAAGCAGGCGCAACTATGCGTAAACAAGCAGGTATCCTTATCACCGGAGTATTCCAGCATGCAGAAGATGCAAATGAAGTAACGGTGATCTCTGAATTTCCCGATCTCGAAACGGCAAAAGCGATTGTATCCTCACCCGGAATGAGAGAAACCATGCAAAAAAGCGGTGCCATTGAAGAACCACGTATCACCTTTTTAACATCCATTAATTAGTATGAAAAAGCTGCTATTGCTCGTCACGTTTACCACATTGCTTTCAACACTATTTGCAGTAACGCACTTCACGAATGGTAAAGTAGTGTTGTTGGTTACTGTTGAAATAAAAGACTACGAAACCTGGAAAAAAATATTTGATGCAGGTGCTCCGGTAAGAGAAAAAGCGGGAATTAAGGTCATCAGTATTTGTGCATCTTCTGAAAATCCAAAGATGTTAACCATTATTGAAGAGGCTGAAAATGCGCAAGCCGCTCACGATTTTGTTCTCAAGCTGAAAGCTATTCGTCAGCAGCATGGAGATACGGGAACCTTAACCATTAAAATGTTGGATAAACTAAATTAAATCCTCTGCTCACAGATTTACGAAAGCGGCTGCCGGAGGGTGGTCGTTTTTGTTTGTAATAATTGTGCGTACCTTAGTATCATACTAATTATCATCATATGAGAATTATTGCCTTTTTAATTGAAGTGATCGGCTGGCTCAAAATAGTAGCCTCTCCCCTTGTTGTTGGTTCTTTTATTGGAGGAATGATTTACTATATCTGGAGGAATGAAACAGGTTTGGTTTCAGGCGTTTTGATTGCTTTAACGGGATTGAATACCGGCATCATCTGGGCAACAAACATCTGGCGCAAACATGGCACGATGAACTTTCTTTCCAAAACAAATGCAACTCCTGATCTGGATAATCTTGTTCGCGAAAACAAGTCATAACTCCATAATGAAAGGTTTAAATACATTTAGTGTAATCATCTTTTTAGTATTGATCACAAGTGTTTCGTATGGACAATCTATGTTATACGGAACGTGGAAAGTGAATTGTCCTTTTGAGAAAAAAGATGCTTCTTCCGGAACTGTATGCTCCATTTGCCCGTCAACCATCAAGAATGTTTCATTCAGTATATTACCTTTTGATATGATCATTGATAAAACATCTCTGACGATCAAAACAGATTCTGAGACCACCTCTCTTACTTACAACTGGAAGAATGATGTTGATGCATTGGAATTCCAATATAAGAAAACAGACTATTCATTTAAAGTCCTGAATATAGGTGCAGGGGGGCATTACCTCTTAAAAGATACAAATGGTTGTATCATCATTTTGACGAAACACTAAATCGTTACTTCAATTCAGTCATTTTATCAACGGGTTCTCACTCCCTTTATCTTAACTTTAAAAAAATATGCAAAATAATTTTGCGTAACCAAATAGTTACATATATATTTGTAACCGATTAGTTACATAATAATATTCACTGATGAGAAGAGACGTATTTCAAGCCATTGCCGATCCAACACGTAGGGACATCCTGCACCTGTTGTCGTCAAAATCACTTAACCTGAATACGGTTGCTGAAAACTTTGACATCAGCAGGCCCGCCATTTCCAAACACATCAAGATATTAACGGAATGCGGCCTGATAGAGATCAAACAACAAGGACGTGAACGTTTTTGCGAAGCCAAACTGGACAGTCTTAATGAAGTTTCGCAATGGGTGGAACAATACCGGAAATTCTGGACGGATAAATTAGACTCACTTGAATTATATCTCAATACTCTTCAACAATCCAAAACAAAAAATAAAACCAAAAACTATGGAAAACGAAAATAACATTGTTATCACGCGTACTTTTAAAGCTCCGCGTTCGCTTGTATTTGATGCTTGGACCCAACCCGAACATATTAAAAACTGGTGGGCACCCAAAGGATTTACAAACACGTATTGTACAGTAGATCTGCGTATCGGTGGAGAATTCAGATATTGTATGACGAACCCTGAGGGCGCTGAGTTCTGGGGTAAAGGAGTATATAAACTAATTGATAAACCCAACCATATTCAATGTACCGATACCTTTACAGATAAAGACGGCAACCCTGTTGCTCCTTCTCATTATGGTATGCAACTGGATACGCTCAGTGATTCGCTGGTTGATGTTGTGTTTGAAGAACAGAACAATCAAACAACTGTAACAATTACCGTTACCAATATGATTGAAGTTGGTGAAGAAAGAGAAATGGCACGTCAGGGTTGGAATGACTTATTTGATAATCTGGATATCGTTCTCGCTGAGCAACAATAATTTCGGATATCGGATGGTTGATCTCGGATAGGAAATGATAACATTATCTTGAAATTGTATTCCGAATTCAACCATCCGAAATCCGCATTTCTTCTAGGAAAGTTTGCTATACTTATTCCTGTATTCTATCGGAGTAAGTCCGGTAACTTTTTTAAAAACATCTCTGAATGATTTGGTATCGGTGTATCCAACGTCAAACATTACTTCGGCCACATTTTTGCGTGAGGCCTCGAACCGTCTTTTAGCGGCTTCGATGCGCACACGCTGCAAATACTCGATCAATGTATTATTGGTGGCTTGTTTAAATCGTCTCTCAAAACTGCGCTTGCTTACATTCACCTTGTCGGCAAGCTCATCAATGGTTAAACGCAACGCATAATCCTGTTCAATGAGTTGTTGCGCTTTTAACACTGCTTCATCACCATGATCCTTCTGCCCGGTAAAAATGGTAAATGCGTTTTGGTTGTCACGGTCAATATCAATGGCAAAATATTTTGCCGCTAGAATGGCCGTATCCCTGTCACTATATTTCTCCAGTAAATAGAGTAATAGATTCCAGAGTGAATGAGCACCTCCGCTGCTGTATACATTTCCTTCATCCGTTATTACTGAACCCTCCACGATCTGTATATTAGGATACATCTCTCTGAACTCCTGGTAATGCGCCCAATGACTTGAACATTTTTTTCCATCTACTAATCCAGTTGCACCCAATAAAAATGAACCAGCACACAAACTTGCCACTTCAGCACCGGCTGCATGCATTTGTTGAATCCACGGAATGGCTATTCTGTTTTGTTCCACTGCATCGCGCATTTGTCCGTACAATGCGGGAATTACGACTAAATCCGTTTCCGTTACCTCCGTTAATAAGCGGTTTACCTTTACCAGGTATTCTCCATCATTGGCTGAGACCTGTTTATGTAAGCCCACATACTCAACTTCAAACAGGGGTTGTTTGCCAAATGACTGCAAAAAATCATTGGCCGTTTTAAACAACCGGTAAGGAGGTGTGATTGCTTCAATCACCGCGCTTTGGGGCACATACACAGAGATACGTTTCATAATTGTAATCGTTCGAAAAACAAACATACTAACTTTTGTCATTTTCTCCCCCTTTCATAGTCGTTTTTAGACAGTAACCGATTTCATTCACCACCCTAAGTTTGTACTCGTAAAATAACCACTAATAACTAATAAAATGAAAACACTCACTTTCACCGAAACTATTGAAGCAAGTGCTGCTAAAGTATGGTTTACCTTATGGAATGATCACAGCTACCGCGAATGGACCGGAGCTTTTTATCCGGGTTCGTATACCATTTCAGATTGGCAATTGGGAAGTTCCATTCAGTTTGTCGGACCAAATGGGGATGGAATAGACAGTATCATTACGGAAATGATCCCGAATGAAAAAATGGTCTTCACACACCAGGGAACACTCAAAAATTTTACTCCTGTTGAAAATGATCCGGAAAGCATGATGTGGAAAGGTGCCACTGAAAGTTACATGCTGACCGAAACAAATGGAGTGACAACATTAACTGTTAAACTGGATTCCGCTGATGAATTTATTGATAATTTCTCTGAGGCTTTTCCTAAGTCATTGACCATTGTTAAACAACGTGCAGAGAATTTCGCCATCACCATTGAAACTACCATAAATGCTCCTGTAGAAAAAGTATGGAACTACTGGAGTGACCCGGAACGTATTAAACAATGGAACAATCCTTCACCTGACTGGCATACACCAAGAGCTGAAAATGACTTACGTGTGGGTGGTAGTTTTTTATCACGCATGGAAGCAAAAGACGGCAGTTTTGGTTTTGACTTTAACGGAATTTACTCAACCGTAGATAAGAATCAAAAAATTGAATACGCTATGCCTGATGGAAGAAAAGTATCTGTGATCTTTACAACAATTGGTGATACTACCAAGATCACTGAAACCTTTGATCCGGAAAGTGAAAACAGCTATGATATGCAATATGGCGGATGGATGGCTATTCTTCAAAGTTTCAAATCATACACCGAAACAAACTAAACCATGGCTACCTTATCTGTATTTATCTTCACTTCCTTAAACGGATGCACGCATGATATTGATGGTGATATCAGCTGGCATGTGCATGGCGAGGAAGAAAATGAATTTGCTTCGAAGAGTTTATCGTCACACAATATTTTATTGTTTGGCCGCAAAACATATGAAATGATGGTTTCGTACTGGCCCACTCCCATGGCACTTGAGCATGATCCGAAATTGGCTGCGCAAATGAATAACGCGGAGAAAATAGTATGCTCCAATACACTCAGGAATGCAGAATGGCAGAACACCAAAGTGATTGGAGGCGACATCTTTCAAGCCATTAAAGATCTGAAAGCAACATCACCACATAATATTACTATACTGGGTAGCAATACGCTTGCTACCCAACTTGCCGAACAGGGTTTAATCGATGAATTGCAATTGATGATTGATCCTGTGGCAATTGAAAATGGCGTATCGTTGTTTGCTACACTCAATCGCCCTCTTTCCTTTTCAATTAAGGATATGCACGTGATGAAAAGCGGAGTGGTACTATTGAACTACACCTTTAACAACTAATAATTATTTACGATGAAAAATGAAATATACCCTTGCTTATGGTTTGATGGACAAGCCGAAGCTGCCGCAACTTTTTATTGTTCGGTGTTTCCAAATTCAAGCATTAAAAGTAGTTCACCTATGGTCGTAATGTTTACACTCAATGGTAAACAGTTTATGGGACTAAATGGGGGACCTCACTTTGTATTCAATGAAGCTGTTTCGTTTGTTATTGACTGTGAAACCCAGCAAGAAATTGATTACTACTGGAACAAACTTACAGAAGATGGAAAAGAAAGCATGTGTGGTTGGTTAAAAGACAAATTCGGGGTATCATGGCAAGTTGTACCGACTATATTAGGAAAGCTTCTGTCCGATCCGGAAAAGGGTCCACGTGTTGCAGCAGCTTTTATGAAAATGAAAAAATTTGATATCGAAGCCTTGCTGAATGCATAAACCGGTTGACATACCTTCCCTGTGCATATACCTCACTTTTGCCGGTAACTGCAAAGAGGCTATGACGTTCTACCAACAATGTTTGGGCGGAACACTATCATTCGCAACATTGGATGAATCGCCCGTGGCTGAAAATCTTTCGGCTGCAGAAGGGAAGTATGTATTGCTGGCACAACTCAGGCATTCGATGCTCACAATACTTGCAACCGACATTGTACCTGATGAAGGTTTGATACAGGGTAATAATGTTTCGGTATATCTTACCTGTAACAATGTGCAACAATTGCAGCAATTGTATGCAGCACTTTCAGAAGGAGGTATTCAAACCCAGCCTGTTCACCAAACCTTTTTCGGTGAATGGTTCGGGAACCTTACTGACCGGTTTGGTATGCCCTGGCTTCTGTATCATTCACCCTCTCCTCAACAATAACATTTTCAATATGATGTTATTTCTTCTTCGAATTCTTTTGTATACATGGTTTCGTGTACTCAGAATATGCTATCAACTATTTTTAACTTAATAAGCATTTTAACATTTTTTTATATCTTACCCTTTTAAACTAACACTATTATGAAAACACTCAAGTACATTTTATTCGGAATTGCCGGAATCATCGTTCTGGTACTC
>JAZKGH010000138.1:0-11577 GCA_040386055.1 Bacteroidota bacterium | reverse complement strand
TTATGTAATACTTGGGGTAATCAAGTGTTGCACCTTTGAGTATGATAAAGAAAACATATGGTATGATGTTCACCAAACAAACCAATCAGGATTACCTGAGGGAGTTGTGGAGCGGAACTATCCACAAATTGAGGAAAAAATTCACCATTATAACTATAGACGATATGCTCATTTCTGATACTCATCCCGACAATGTATTGGCAGAGCTTGAGCTTAAAATGGGCAAGTCGGAACATTCCTTTCAATACATTTTAGCCAATTCATTATAGCAACAGTCATACTTATTACACTAATTAAAACACATATGAAAAACTCAATCTTAACTATTGTCACCGCGGGCACGATTGCTGCCACCATTATTTCGGGATGTAATTCACCTGCGACCAAAGTTGAAAATGCAAAAGAAGATTTAAAAGAAGCCAGACAAGAACTTAGTCAGGAGCAAAAAGATTCAGTTGCTGATTATACTGCCTTCAAAAAAGAATCAGAAGAACGCATTGCGAGAAACGAACAAATTATCGCTGCTTTTAAGGATCGTATGGTAACCGATAAAAGACAACTCCAAAAAGCCGATCAGCAAATGATTGACAAATTGGAACAACGCAATATCGATATGCGCAAGAAAATGGAAGACTACAGAACTGATGGTAAAGACAATTGGGAAGCTTTCAAAAGAGAGTTTAGCCACGATATGGATGACTTAGGTGCATCTATCAAAAATTTAACCGTTAAAAACACTAAATAACCGACATTATGAAGAAGCAATTATTTTTCGCAACAATATGTTGCATGATGTTCTTTCAATTCTCTGCAACTGCTCAGGAGAAATTTGGTAAGACATTGAACCTTGGATTAGGAATAGGTGGATACTCCGGATATTACGGGTATGTAGGACGCTCATTACCGGTATTTCATCTCGATTATGAATTTGATGTAGCTAAGAGTTTTACACTGGCTCCGTTTGTGAATTTTTACAGCTACTCACATGATTACTATTGGGGCAATAATAATACACCTTATCGCTATTATACCTATCGTGAAACGGTTATTCCAATCGGATTGAAAGGAACCTACTATTTTGACGATTTACTAAAAGCAAATAGCAAATGGGATTTCTACCTGGCAGGATCACTTGGATTCGCCATTGTGAACGCTACCTGGGATGATGGGTATTACGGAAATCGTAATTATTACAGAGGAGGAAGTTCACTTTTCTTAGATATCCATGTTGGAACAGAGTATCACTTCAACAATCGCATAGGTGCATTTCTTGATTTATCGAGCGGTGTATCAACCATTGGTTTAGCCATTCACGGAACAAATTAATAACATAAATTATGGGAAATTTACTGTACATCATAGCCGTCATCTTAATCATTATGTGGGCTGTAGGATTCGTAGGATATCATGCCGGTGGCCTTATACATATCCTGCTGGTGATAGCGATCATAGCTGTTATCCTAAGACTTATTCAAGGTAAAAGTATATAAACAATCAACATTATGAAAATCAAAATTCTTTACACAACATTGCTGTTATTGATTACCTCAGTGGTTGCATTGCCGGTTCAGGCTTCACAACTTAAGGCAACAACAGCTCATTCAGAACAAGCGGCTTCAATGCTGCAACGATTGGAAACAATCAAAGAAATGAACATACGATCAATGAGCGAAGTTCAAAAATCGGAACTCAAAAAAGAAGTACAAACGATTCACAAAAACTTAAAAGCATTGGATGGAGGTGTATACCTTTCTGTTGGTGCCATCATTGTCATCCTGCTTATCCTCATTCTTATTTTATAGGTCCCCTAAAGGATTATCATCATGGAAAAGGATCGAAATACAACATATTATCAACACAATTATATCATGGACAAATCAACAAGTACAATTAAAGTTATGGGAGCATTGCTTCTGGGTGCCGCTATCGGTGGAGGTTTAGGCATTTTGTTTGCACCGCACAAAGGAAGCAAAACCCGCAGGCGTATACTGGCAAAAGGCACAGATGTTACGGATGCCATTAAGGATAAGTTCGATTCATTGATGGGAGACATGACGGAAGAAGTAGATCGCCTCAAAAGCAATTTACACCAGCGTATGGATGGAGAACTGGTGAAAACAGATTTGTCTAAAAAGAGCTAGTATTCCCCCGTTCAATGAGCCATTCTGTTCAATTAGCCAAAATAGCAACGAATCCGCCAGCTCATATTAAGAAGTCAAAGATTCTTTCCGAAATGGTTTCATTGTTGAAACAGCTTTCGGAGATTCAAGAAAAATTGTATGCCCAGCATGCCTTTTCGGTGTTAATAGTTTTGCAAGGAATGGATACATCTGGAAAAGACAGTGCGGTAAAGCAGGTGTTTACAGGAGTAAACCCTGCCGGCTGCAATGTTACTTCTTTTAAAGCACCAACGGCTATCGAACTGGATCATCACTTTTTGTGGCGCATCAGTAAGGAATGTCCGCAAAAAGGAATGATTCATATTTTTAACCGGTCGCATTATGAAGACATTTTAGTGCCACTGGTGAAACAAACGCTCTCCGAAAAAAAAATCAAGGAACGTTGCGAAGAAATTAATGTATTTGAAAAAGGGTTGATGGCAGAACATACCATTATCCTGAAATTTTTCCTGCATGTATCTCAGGAGGAACAATTCAAACGGTTGGAAGAACGAAAGGAAAATCCACGTAAACAATGGAAGTTTAATAAGGAAGATATCATCGATATTGATAAGCATCACCACTATGCCAAGGCATACCAGTTTATTTTCGATCATGATGCCAACCTTATTCCCTGGACTATTATTCCGGCCGATAAAAAGTGGTTTAAAAATTATTGCATCTTAAATCATATTGTTAAAACACTTTCGCAATACCGTTTTTCATACCCGCAGATTAAGTCGAATATTAATCGCCAGCAATAATTGCAATTGTAATATTTTAACCAATGAGCACAATAAAACCCATTACACCATCCGAATCTGAAGATACGGCAAACGAATCCTTTTCGGGTTATCCGGCATATCCTGTTAGCGAGGATATTTACAATCAGTTGAAAGAAGAGCAAGAGATTGATCCCGATGATATTCAAACAAAGAAGGCTCCCGTATATTCCAAAGAGGAAGAGCTTGAGCCGGGAGATGAAACGAATCGCAGTGGAGATTTTTTGGATGTTCCCGGTGCGGAGTTGGATGATGCGGAAGAAATCATTGGAAATGAAGACGAGGAAAATAATTATTACAGCTTAGGTGGCGATAACCACAATGATCTTGAAGAAGATCAGGGTGAATAAAGAAGCGATAAACCAGAGCAACATGGAGCCTAAACGTACAAAAAGATTACAGGGACAAACGGTATTGATTACCGGAGGGTTATCCGGCATTGGTAATGCCTGCGCAATAGCTGCTGCTAAGGAAGGGGCCAATATTATAATAGCTGATTTGAAAAGTGATGCTACTGATAAAATAATGACCGAACTCCGGAAAGAAAATGCACAGGCATTGTTTATCAATTGTGATGTGTCTGAGTATATGCAGGTGCAGTCTGTAATCCATGAAATAATAAATGTGTTTGGTAGCATTGACGTGGCCTTGAATAATGCAGGCATTGGGGGTGAAGCTGCAAAGGTTGGCGATATGACCGAACAGAATTGGTTGAAGGTCATTGGTGTCAATCTGAATGGCGTATTCAATTGTATGCATCATGAGCTTGCCCAAATGAGCAAACAAAAAAAGGGAGTGATTGTGAACATGGCTTCTATATTGAGTAAGGTTGGTTTTGCAACATCAGCACATTATGTGGCAGCTAAACATGGTGTAATTGGTTTAACGCAAACGGCAGCGTTGGAATATGCCTATCAGGGAATTCGGATCAATGCAATTTGTCCGGGATTTATTTTGACACCCTTATTGGATAAGGTAGGTATTAGCAAACATTCAGATACGCAAATATTTATAGAAGGATTACATCCCATGAAACGATTGGGAACATCGGAAGAGGTAGCCAAAGCTTTTTTGTTTTTGGCCGGTGAGGAGAGCTCGTTTGTTACAGGAACGGCTTTAGAAGTAGACGGAGGATATTTAGCACAGTAACATTAAACTAGTATGAACAACCAGATTAAATGGTCAATAGACCAAAGCCATAGTGAAATAACCTTTAAAGTTCGTCATTTAATGATTGCACATGTTAAAGGTTCATTCAAAGTATTTGATGCCAATATTTATACCACGGAACATGATTTTAAAACGGCCGTGATTGATGTTTGGATTGATTCTTCTTCCATTGATACGGGAGATGCCAAAAGAGATGATCATTTGAAAAGTGCTGATTTTTTTGATACGGAAAATCACAAACAAATCATATTCACTTCGGAAACAATTCAACCGGAAGGTACCGATGGGAATCATGAATTGTGGGGAGAGTTGATGATGAAAGGTATTACCAAAAATGTGAAGCTCATGGTAACATTTGGTGGACTCGTTACAGATCCATGGGGTGTAGAGAAAGCAGGATTCACTATTACGGGAACGATTAACAGAAGTGACTGGGGATTGGAATGGAATACAGCATTGCAAAACGGAGGGTTTATGGTGAGCGATGAGGTAACTATTTCATGTGAAGTGGAATTGATTAACCAGGGAAACAGTCATCTGCAGATGGACTTAGATGCATCAGCATCAACACAAAAAGCCACACTATAAAATTGAACCATAATTTAACAAACACATGAAACCGGAAATTGGAATAACAGAAAAGAACCTGCAGAAGAGTGTAAAATTACTCACGGTATTGTTGGCAGATGAAATGACACTCTATATTAAAACCCGTAAGTTTCATTGGAACGTTTCCGGTGCAAGCTTTATGGAGTTACATCAATTGTTTCAAAGCCAGTATACAGAGTTGGAAGAGGTGATTGATTTAATAGCCGAACGTATCAATAAACTTGGTGGCAAAACAATTGGAACGATGAAAGAATTTGCTGAACATACACGTGTTTCGGAATCTCCTGATAAATATCCCAATCAGATTGATATGCTCAAAGAGTTATTATCGGATCACGAACAAGTGATAACAGATATGCGTAAGGATATTGAAAGCGCTGCTGAAAAAAGCAGAGATATCGGTACCATTGATTTTTTAACAGGTATCTTGGAACAACATGAAACAACGGCCTGGATTCTGAGACGATACCTGAATTAATACGAACGGTATGAATACACTTCTAACCACAGTTTCCAAAAACATTGCAAGCACTTTGCGGCTGACGTCTTCGAAGCAACTTGCACCCTCATTGTTACATCGGTTTTTATCCGGTGTGGCAATGTTTGCGTTATTTACCGGCCGGTATTTTGTAGAGCTGGTAAAACCTCCCTATGAATTTAAAGAACTACTGAATCAGAGTTACCGCATTGGTCTTCAATCCCTTCCACTGGTTGGTATTACAGGGTATATTATGGGACTTGTACTCACGGTACAAACACGTCCTACATTGGCCGAATTCGGGGCAGAATCCTGGTTGCCGGCTATGATTTCGGTATCGATTGTGCGGGAAATAGGGCCGGTGATTACAGCATTGATTTGTGCCGGTAAAGTAGGATCGAGTATAGGTGCTGAATTAGCATCCATGCGTGTAACAGAACAAATTGACGCGATGGAAGTGTCAGGTGCCAATCCGTTCAAATATATTATTGTAACGCGTGTATTGGCCACCACATTGATGGTGCCCATACTTACTGTCTTCAATGATATTATTTCAATGATGGGTTCGCTTACGGGAGTAAATATTAACGGTGATGTGAGCGTTAGTTTATTTTTTGCACAGGCATTTGCTCAAATAAGTTTTACGGATGTATTTCCATCCCTTATCAAAACCATCTTCTTTGGATTTTCAATTGGATTGATTGCTTGTTACAAGGGATATAATGCCAATAAAGGTACTGTAGGGGTTGGCGAAGCAGCCAATACTGCAGTGGTTCTCACTTCACTCATGGTATTTATTATCGATATGCTCGCGGTTCAGATTACAAGCTTATTCATTGGTACATGAAAGAAAAGGAAGCAAACGTTGCAGAAGCAACAGAAAATTCTGCTGAGGGAACAGTCATTCAGATTACCGATTTGCAAAAATCGTTTGGTGATAATGATGTACTCAAAGGAATTACCATTACGCTTAATAAAGGAGAAAATCTGGTGGTACTGGGGAAATCAGGTTCCGGAAAATCAGTACTCATTAAATGCCTGGTTGGATTAATTGAACCGGATGCGGGAACACTCACTGTTTTAGATGAAGATATTGCTACCCTTAAAACAGACGGTCTCAATAAACTGCGCAGGCGTATTGGGTTTTTGTTTCAGAGTGCCGCTTTATATGATTCCATGTCGGTTGCCGAAAATTTATTGTTTCCCCTTCGCGAATCAAAAGAGTTAAGCAAAGAAGAGAAGGATGAACTGGTAAAGGAGGCTCTTGATAATGTAGGTCTCAAAGATATTGAAGATAAAATGCCTTCCGAACTCTCGGGTGGTATGCGCAAACGATTAGGGTTGGCACGCACTCTTATTTTAAAACCGGAAATCATGTTGTATGACGAACCTACCACAGGTTTGGATCCGATTACTTCAAGGGAAATAAGCGAGCTGATGCTTACCATCCAAAAGAAATATAAAACATCTTCTATCATTATTACACACGATATGGCATGTGCCGAGATTACTGCCAACCGCATGATTATTTTTAAAGACGGCAAAGTAGAGGTAACAGGCACTTATAAAGAATTACAATCATCCAAGGATGAATGGGTTCATTCATTTTTTAGTTAATCATACGATCATGGCAACACAAACATCACAACATATTAAACTCGGTATATTCGTCACAATCGGGGTCATTATTTTTGCCGCAGGCATTTATTTTATTGGTGACGCTAAACAATTGTTTACTCGTACATTCAGGATGAGTGCTATGTTTAATAACGTAAACGGGCTGCAGGTTGGAAACAATGTACGCTTTGCGGGAATCAATGTAGGAACAGTTGAGAATATTGAAATTCTAACCGACACAAGTGTAAAGGTTGATATGGTGGTAGCTGTTTCCACGCAACAATTCATCAAAAAAGATGCAAAAGCTATCATTGGATCAGATGGGTTGATGGGAAATAAGATCTTAAATCTTTCAGCCGGTACCAAAGGCCATGCACAGGTAGCCGATAATGATATGATTGGCACAACTATGCCTGTAAGTTTTGATGATATGTTGTTAAACCTTAAGAAAACAACTGATAATGCAACTTCAATAACCAGTGATTTGGCCGACATTATGAACAACATTCATTCAGGTAAGGGCACTATCGGTAAATTATTTATGGATACAGTGTTTGCAGATAACCTTGATAAAACCATCATCAATGTAAAACAGGGAACCAAAGGATTCAAGCAAAACATGGATGCTGCTCAAAAGAGTTTTCTGCTACGTGGTTATTTCAAAAAGAAAGAACCCGAAAAGAAGTAAGAATTTGAGCAACAGGCTTATGTGAGTAGCTACTTTCTTTATGTGAATTATGTAAGTATAAGTAAAGGTTGTGTAACAGTCGGGGTATTCGCCCTAGCTAGATTTGTTCCTCATACTAACACTAATGACAAAAAAATTACCAACAAAAGTTTCCGGGTATTCGTTCATACGGATCGGGAAACAAATAGGCATAACTCTTATGCTATTATTATTCATGACCCAGCTTCAGGCTCAAACACGGGAACGCAAATGGAATGCGGGAATGATGGGTGGGTTCTCTGTTTACGCAGGTGATCTGGGAAACAGCATGACAGATTTTACTTCTGATGTATTACGCCAAAATGTAATCATCGGACTTAATCTTTCCAGATACCTCAACCGTTCGTTTGATGTTACACTAACCGGAACAATAGGTTCTTTTGGTTATTACAAGGATAATAAAACCATTTTTAAAGGCGACATGTTACATGGGAATTTTACACTGAAATATAAATTCTATAATGGATACATGATTTCGGAAGACAGCAGAATTGCTCCTTACATCTTTGCCGGTGTAGGTGTTTCTGATTTTACCAAAGCTAACATAACCAACAATACGGATATGCCGATCATTGGAGGAGCCGGTTTACGCTTTAACCTAAATGAAGTAATTAATATCAGCTATCAGGCAACTTATGGTTACATGAGTACCGCTCATAACGATCCGACAACAGGTGTAGCGCCAACAGGTAATGATCACTTTATGATGCATACTCTGGGTTTTGGCTTTAATTTGGGTAAAGGTAAAGATGAAGATAAAGATGGCGTGTCCGATAAAAAGGATAAATGCCTTGGAACACCCGAAGGAACCAAAGTAGACATCAATGGTTGTCCATTGGATGGCGATGGCGATGGTGTAGCGGATCACCTGGATAAATGTCCAACATTGGTAGGATTGGCAGCTACCAACGGATGCCCTGATACGGATAAAGACGGTATTTCGGATAACGAAGATCAATGTCCTACCGAAGCAGGATTGGCTACAATGAAAGGTTGTCCCGATGCTGATGGTGATGGAATCATAGATAGCAAAGATAAATGCCCGAATGTGAAAGGGGCATTAACATTAGATGGTTGTCCTGACCGTGATGGTGATGGCATCAGAGATGAAGAAGATTTGTGTCCAGATGCAAAAGGAATAGCAACATTTAAAGGTTGCCCTGATACTGATGGTGATGGTATCGAAGATTCAAAAGATATGTGCCCGCAGGTAAAAGGAACAGTAGCCACTAATGGTTGCCCTGATACAGATAATGACGGTGTACATGATGGTATTGACAAATGTCCTTCAGTATCCGGTAGTGCAACACATAGCGGTTGTCCTGACACAGATAATGATGGTATATTTGATGATATTGATAAATGTGTAACTATTCCGGGAACTGCAACCAATGGTGGTTGTCCTGAGTTGAAAAAAGAAACCAAACAATTATTTGAAAAAGCATTGCAAGGTATTCAATTTGAAACAGGAAAAGCTGTTATCAAACCTGTATCCTTCCCAATTTTGAATGCTATTGTAAAAGTGATGAAAGAAAATCCTTCTTACAAGTTGTTGATCGGTGGTCATACAGATAATGTTGGTGACGATGCCATGAATATGACTTTGTCACAAAACAGAGCAACCTCGGTTTCTACTTACCTGATTGAGCACGGTGTTGATCCAATGAGAGTAAGTGCAACAGGATATGGAGAAAGTTCTCCCGTGGATACAAATGGATCGGTAAAAGGCAGAACCCGTAACCGTAGAGTTGAATTTCACGTTGAGTTTTTAAAAGTAGTAGAGTAGTTTAAAGTAGTTAAGTTGTATAAAAAAGTTCCGGTGCAAGCCGGAGCTTTTTTGCAATTCATTAAAGGAAAAGGAGCTTATTTAAAATGACTATCTGTTTATCGTCAACTAAATATGTTTTAACCACAATAGGATAGGCATTTATTTAATGTTCCCAATCCGATATAAAGGTTAGTTTTACAGATACATTGGTATTGTTATCTATCCCCCCTTGATCTCATGAAATTGTACGTTAAAAATATGGTGTGTATCCGCTGCAAAATTGTGGTGAGAGATGAGATAGCAAGACTTGGTTTAACACCTCTTGTTGTGGAATTAGGGCAGGTTGAAATTCTGGAGAACATTTCAGATACCCAACGTGAGTTGCTGAAACTGGCATTGCTCAAATCAGGTCTGGAATTAATGGACGATAAAAAAAGCATGCTGATTGAAAAAATAAAAAATGTAATTACGGAAATGGTTCATTATGCTGAGGAAGAACCTAAGATGAATTTCTCTAATTTTTTAAGCGAAAAGCTGAATTACGATTATACCTACATGGCCAACCTCTTTTCAGAAGTAGTTGGAGTTACCATCGAACATCATATCATTGCACACAAAATAGAGCGTGTAAAGGAACTGCTGGTATATGATGAATTAAGTCTCACCGAAATAGCATACAAAATGCACTACAGCAGTGTTGCGCACCTGGCTAATCAATTTAAAAAGGTAACAGGTCTTACCACCTCTCATTTCAAGCAACTCAAGCATAAACGACTTCTCTCTCTTGAAACATTGTAACGTATTCTTCCTTCTGTGATGTGTGAATGATATAATGTAATATCGGATTTGTGTAAGATATAGTTGGCGTGTTTTATCAACCTTTGTTGGGTAATTCATATTACACTGACAAGGACGTTATGAAAACATATTTACTAATGGTTAGTGCATTCATTATCGGAACAATATCGGCCAATGCTCAACAGGTAAAGGCGAAATTGATTGATGCCCGCGAGGACATGATAGTGGCCAAAGCTGATTTGAAACAAGCGCAAAAAGATTCAATAGCCGAGTATCGTCAATTCAGAAAAGAATCACTTGAAAAGATTAGCGAGAACAACAAAACGATAGGAGACTTGCGTGCTAAAAGAGCAGACAAGGAAAAGATTGCCGCTGCCGATTACACTGAAAAAGTAAAAGAATTAGAAGACAAAAATTCGGCATTGCGTGAAAGCGTAAATAATTACCGTGCCGATGGGAATACAAATTGGGTTGTATTTAAAAGGGAATTTAATAAACAAATGGATGCCCTCCGGCAATCATTCAATGAATCACGCGATTAACAAAATATACTAATACACATCATATGAGCGACCTTACCCATAAACAAGAAGTAGTAACATTACTTGTAAATATACCTAGAAGTGGCAGCAAAATTATTCTCAAACAATATCCGGAACTCAATCCGTTTTTTGATATGGGAATGTATATTGAAACATTTTCACAATGCCGTTTATCAAAGAAGCAGTACAGTATTACATTTATATTGAGACATTATAACTCTGTATAATACGGTTCTCTTTAGTGTAATAAAAAGTCATTCCAGAATATTCGGAGTGGCTTTTTTTGAACTATTATTTTTAAGGAAAACAGGTCAAATATTTTTATAATGACATTTGTAATTTTAACCACAAAGGACGCAAAGCTAACACAAAGCTCATTGTGAAATAGGCAGCCTGTGCTCATAGTATAATCCTTGTTATAAGTAAATGGATTATGCAACGGTTGTATCTTCCGTGGCTATTTCAGAGGGTACTATTTTGCCTGAAAATACTTTTGCATAAGCATAGGTGAACTCCGCACCATAAAATACAATCATTGAGGAGTAGGATACCCATAATAAAATCAAGATCATGGATCCTGCAGCACCGTAGCCGGTGGAAGGGTTTATTTTACTGAAATAAAAACTCAGTCCGAATTTTCCAAGTTCGAACAGCACAGCCGTAACCATGGATCCGATCCATACATGTTCCCAGGTAATTTGTGCATCCGGTAAAATTTTAAACATCAATGCAAATAGCAGCGTGAGAATCACTAACGACAATACCATATTCACCAATTGCATGGCAATTAAAAATGAATCGGAATAATTGCCGGTGAGCCAATTGCTGAAAGTTGCCAGCAATGCTGAGATGATGAGTGAAACAACAAGTATAAATGCAATGGAAAGAATAAGTCCGAACGAAAAAAGACGCGCTTTAATGATGTTC
>JAZKGH010000137.1:0-3944 GCA_040386055.1 Bacteroidota bacterium | reverse complement strand
GAGTTATACTCTTCTTGCGGTAAATGGTCGATTACCGGTTTAATAGCTTTGATGTAACGGGTTGCCTCTAGCAGATCCTTTGTTTTCACTGCGTCAACAGCTGTTTCAATCAATTGTTCTTTGGTGTAAGTTGAAAAATTAGGCAATTCATCATCCGCAATGGATTCCATTTCTTTTTCTTCTTCTGTGAGTTCAATCGTTTCCACATGATCTTCGGTAACAATAGCCACAGGTGTTTCTGCAGTAACTTCGGGAGTTACGTCAGCGTTCATGGTTTCATGGGTTGTTTCCTTAACAGGATTTTCGGTAACGATAGCCTCAGTTGTTTCTGTTGTGCTTTCGGATGTTGCAGCGCCAGTTGTTTCTGCAGTAACTTCAGGGGTTACATCTGTGTTCAACTCTTCACGGTTTGTTTCCGTTTCGTTGAGTGGCGTAGAATTCATTTGTTCGTTCATGATTACACTTTTTAGTGTGTTTAAGTTTAGTTTTTGTTGTATACTAGAATTTAGCGGTCGCAATAAACGCTTTTTCTACTAAACAAGGGAGCCAAAGGTAATAAATATTTTCTGTTTTTGGTTCATGGTTTTCTGTTTTTAGTATACATTTTAAAGCTTGTTTAAGAGTTGTTTAGAATGGGTTTAAGATTTGTTTACATTCGTTAATTGTTATGGCTTTTTATTGTTTTGAATAATTTAAGGTGTTCAAACAACTTTATGATCGGTTGACTGTTTACTCTGATAGATTCCTTTCGATTCAAAGACATAAACCTTGTAATCTTTCTATTCTTTGCAATCTTTGTAATGGAATCAACCAATCAACCAATGAAAATAATCGAATGTCCTCGTGATGCCATGCAAGGTTTACACGATTTCATACCTACCGAAAAGAAGATAAAATACATTAACCAATTGCTCAAAGTTGGATATGACTCAATTGACTTTGGAAGTTTTGTTTCGCCCAAAGCCATTCCTCAATTGGTGGATACAGCCAAGGTATTGGCTAATCTGGATCTGTCGGCAACAAAGAGTAAATTGTTAGCCATTATTGCTAATGTAAGAGGAGCAGAGCAGGCTATTCAGTATAAAGAAATACAATATTTAGGCTTTCCGTTTTCTATTTCCGAAACGTTTCAGCAACGTAACACGCATTCATCCATTGCACAGTCATTGGATTCAGTTAAACGTATTCAGGAATTATGTGTTGCCAACAACAAGGAGTTGGTATTATATATATCAATGGGATTTGGTAATCCATACGGAGACGAATGGAGCACCGCCACTGCCGAAAAATGGGTTTTTGAAATGGATAGATTAGGAGTTAAAATTATTTCATTATCAGATACCATAGGTATAGCCAATCCGGAATCCATCACTTATTTATTCAGTAGCTTGATACCAAGTTTTCCGCATGTAGAATTTGGTGCACACCTGCACACAACACCCGCAACGTGGAGAGAAAAAATTGATGCGGCATACAACAGCGGTTGCAAACGGTATGATGGTGCTATTAAAGGTTTTGGCGGTTGCCCCATGGCAGCTGATGACCTCACAGGGAATATGCCAACCGAAAATCTGGTAAGTTACTTCGAAGAAAAAAATATAGATTTAGGTTTAAATAAAGATGAATTTCTACAATCAATGGTAGCATCTTATGATGTTTTCGGAGCATAGTTCTCCAACCACCAGTTTCTTCTAATGCTCAATTCCGTATTCGACAATCCGAAATGCGCATTAAAAAAGGCTTCCCGATGAAATCGAAAAGCCTCTTTTTATTAAAAGTACAAATTAGATCAATAGTATTTAAATAACCATTAACTCAATAACCTAATAACTTTATCTTACATAAATCTATTTCCCACCCACACAAATCTTTTCACAATAAACTCTGCAGAAGTCAAGCTTGCATTACCTGCAGGATTTCCCCCGGTAACGTGCATATCACTGAATGCAGCATGTGAGTTGATAAACGCAGCTCCCGTGAAGTTGAATGATACCGGTGTAAACACACTGTTCATTTCATCTTCAATCATATCCTGGGTAGCTTTATCGGTTGTATATGCTCCACATGTAATGGCACCTTTAGTACTTGCCAGTTGTTTAGCTAATGCTAACGAATCAGCTGTAGAATCTGTTTTAATCACAAATACAATTGGCCCGAAACATTCGTGGTTAAATACATCACCTTGTGTTCTGTTTAGTTCAATAACGGTAGGACTTGCCACGCGTGCATCTGCAAATTCTTCATTTTTAATAGCCATCGATTCCAACAGCACTTTACCTCCAAGGCCCTTTGAATCTGTTAATCGTTTAGCTGTCAAGTCCGATTGAATCGCACCCAATGTTGGAGCACCGGCTTTAGGATTCGTTACCAAACCCTGAATAGAATCGCACAATAATTTTACAGCATCATCATAACTCACCACGCCATCATCTGTTTTTATACCCGTTGAAGGAATAAATACGTTTTGGGGGGCTGTACACATTTGTCCCGAATACAACGAAGCTGAAAATGCTATATTCTGCATAACCGGAGCGAGTTGTTTCGCTGAGTCAATTATAATAGAGTTTACACCTGCTTTTTCAGTAAATACCGTTTTGTGTTGCAGGCTCTCAATGTATTCACCAAAAGCACTTCCTCCGGTGTAGTCAACTAATTTCACTGTAGTATGTTCAGCCAGTTGTTTTGTTACTGGATTGGCTAATGTATCAGCAGCCAACTGCACGGTATGTATATCAATATTATTTTCTTTCAATACCTTTTGAATTTCACCCACAACAATTGCAATCGGTAGTACTGCTTTAGGATGTGGTTTCACAATTGTTGCATTTCCCGTAATCAAATTTGCAAACAAAGCAGGCACAGTATTCCAGATAGGGAAGGTACTGCAACCAATAACCAAAGCCACTCCCTTAGGAACAGCTTTCCAGTTTTTTTGCAAAGTTAAATCAAACTTACCCATCGGCTTAGTCCATGCAGCTTGTGCAGGTAATGCAGTAAGCTGTTTGTATCCTTCAATTATGGCCTCCAGCGCTCTATCATTAGAGTGCGGTCCCGATGCCTGAAACGACATCATAAACGATTGCCCTGTGGTATGCATTGTTGCATAAGCAATATCGAAAAAACGCAACTTCAAACGCTCAAGTACTTCGATCAAAATACCGGCTCTGTCCTGCACTGATAGTTTCGACCAGCTTTGTTGCGCTGCTGAAGCATGTTTAATGTATTCATCAACAGTATTCGTTGGATATTGTACACCAATACCTAATTGTAAGTATGGAGAGATTTCTTCTCCTACCCATGTATTGTTATTGGCCTGTAACAATTCAGAAAAGTTATTATTCATCACTGCACTGATGTATGCTTTCGCTTTGACATCACCGTCTTCCGCATAAAACTTTGGAATTTCAGGATAGGGTGTATAGTAGTTTCTTGATAATGTAGCTGTAATAGCTTCGTTCACTAATGCTTCATGTTTGGTAAATAAACTCATATTTATCTTTTCAGTTTTGAGGATGCGAATGTATAAAGTTTATGCGAAACTCATATAAATGACATTGTCTAATTATTGTATACATAATAATTATGGTAAGCTAAGGACGTGAGCCCGACATTGGTAAAGGCTATTGCAGGACTGGAGTATCCGTTGCAAGTCCTCACTGCAAAAGAGCGGATTGCGGGCTTTCCACTTCTATCCCTGACGGGGAACCCCTTCGGGGTTCAATATGCTTAAGAAGCAGGATGACGAAGGTTGACATATATGATCTAAAAGGCCCCGATGAATCTTAGATCAAGGGCTTTTCAAAAAATAAGTCGTTGATAAATAGGTAAGAGGAGAGGAAGAGTTAAATAATAATGGTGGGGGTATTGTTGAAATGGAAAAAGGGTCTAGTTTTGCATCCCCTTGAAAGAGGGGGTAACAAGATAAAAGTGTTACAAACGTTCTA
>JAZKGH010000136.1:0-7548 GCA_040386055.1 Bacteroidota bacterium | reverse complement strand
CCAAGCAGGGATTTTACAAGAAAACAAAAAATACATTGGGTGAAACGGAAATCCTATCACTCAACCTGAAAACCTTTGAATACGGAACACAGCAAAAAGCAAAATTTGCAACACTCGAAGCCACTAAACCTATTGATGATTTACACAAACGTTTTCCGGTGTTGTTAGCCGGAATGGATAAAGCCGGAGAGTTTTATCGTCATACTTTCTTTGGTGCATTTGCGTATGTATCGAACCGCATTCCCGAAATAGCCGATCACTTATATCAGATTGATGAAGCAGTATGCGCAGGTTTTGGCTGGGAGATGGGACCATTTGAAATTTGGGATACACTGGGAGTTTCACAAGCCCTTAACCTTGTAAAAGCTGCCGGTCGTAAACCCGCTGCCTGGGTGGATGAAATGCTTGCATCAGGAGCCGAAACGTTCTATAAAACAGAGAACGGTGTTCGCAAATATTACCATATAACAAGCAAAACATATAAGCCACTACCGGGCTCCGGTGAAATGATCATACTCGACTATATCCGTGGCAATAGCAGAGTATGGAGCAACAGTGGAGCAACATTACATGATATTGGCGATGGTGTACTGAACCTGGAATTCCAGACCAAAATGAATACAATGGGAAGCGAGATTGTATCAGCCCTCAACAAATCAATAGAGATAGCAGAAAATGATTTCAGGGGATTGGTGATCGGGAACAATGCTCCCAACTTTTCAGCAGGCGCAAATCTTGCCATGTTACTCATGTTTGCCATTGATCAGGAATTTGATGAAATAGATTTGATGGTACGCAGTTTTCAGAAAACAATGATGCGTGTAAGGTACTCAGCTATTCCTGTAGTAACGGCTCCTCATGGATTAAGCTTGGGTGGAGGATGTGAAATTAATTTGCATGCCGATGCCGTGCAGGCAGCAGCCGAAACATATATTGGACTGGTGGAAATGGGCGTTGGATTGATTCCTGGTGGAGGTGGAACCAAAGAGTTAACACTCCGCACAAGTGATGCTTACGAGAAAGGCGATATTGAATTAAATACACTGCAAAATGCTTACATGAATATAGCAATGGCCAAAGTAGCAACTTCGGCAGCAGAAGCATTTGAAATGGGCATCTTCCGTAAACACGACCGCATCAGCATCAATGAACGCAGACAAATTGCCGATGCTAAGCAACGTGTTATTGAATTGGCGGATATGGGGTATACGCAACCAACAATGCGAAAAGATATCCGTGTGCAGGGAAAGACCGGCCTGGCAACATTTCAGATAGGAGCGAGTTCAATGTTGCGTGGACAATACATCAGCGAACATGATAAAAAAATATCAGAGAAACTTGCATGGATCATGTGTGGTGGTGATTTAAGCTATCCGCAACAAGTGAGTGAACAGTATTTGCTTGACCTGGAACGTGAAGCTTTCCTGAGTTTGTGCGGAGAACGCAAAACACTGGAGCGCATTCAGTACACACTTAAAACAGGAAAACCACTTAGAAATTGAGAATGATGAATTGAGAATTTAATATCCTCAATGACCAATTACTTAATCAACTAATCACTTAATCAACTCAAACATGAATGCATACATTATAAAAGGATTTAGAACAGCGGTGGGTAAGGCTAACAAAGGTGGCTTCCGGTTTACACGTCCGGATGATCTGGCTGCCGAGGTTATTAAATATTTGCTGGCCGCAGTTCCGGAATTAGATCCGTCACGTGTGGACGATTTAATTGTAGGCAACGCAGTTCCCGAAGCAGAACAAGGAATGCAAATAGGTCGCATGATTTCGTTGCTGTCGTTGCCTATAAAAGTTCCTGGGATGGTGGTTAACCGGTATTGCGGAAGTGGATTGGAAACAATTGCCATTGCATCCGCAAAAATTCACGCAGGTATGGCCGACTGTATCATTGCTGGAGGTACAGAAAGTATGAGCCTGGTGCCAACCATAGGATGGAAAACAGTATTGAATTATGATATCACTAAACACCATCCCGATTGGTATAGCAGCATGGGAGCAACAGCAGAATCCGTTGCATCCGAATACAATGTGACACGTGAAGATCAGGATGCATTTGCATTAGCATCTCATCAAAAAGCATTAGCTGCAATAAAGGACGGTAAATTCAAGAATCAGATTGTACCTGTTACTATTAAAGAAACATACATTGGTGAAAATGGTAAGCGCAAAACAAAAGAGTTTGTTGTTGATACAGATGAAGGTCCCAGAGCTGATACAAGCCTGGATGGATTGGCAAAATTAAAACCGGTATTTAAAAATGGCGGAAGTGTTACTGCCGGAAATTCATCACAAACATCGGATGGCGCTTCATTTGTAATAGTGATGAGCGAGCGGATGGCGAATGAATTAAACCTTAAACCCATTGCAAGATTGATGAGTTATGCCGCAAGTGGTGTGGAACCACGTATCATGGGAATGGGTCCGGTAGAGGCCATTCCATTAGCATTAAAACAAGCGGGATTATCTCTGAATCAAATCCAGCAAATTGAATTGAATGAGGCATTCGCATCACAATCATTAGCTGTATTAAGGCAATTAAATATCAATCCGGAAATTGTAAATGTAAATGGTGGGGCTATTGCGTTAGGACATCCCTTGGGATGTAGTGGTGCAAAATTAAGTGTACAATTATGGAATGAGATGCGGGCACGAAACCAACAATATGGAATTGTTACGGCCTGCGTTGGAGGTGGACAAGGTGTAGCTGGAATATATGAATTGTTATAACGCGTGATAAAATATGTGCAGTTCATGAAATGAACGATCCAATAAAACAGATGTAATAGAATTAATAAATAGTAAAACAGATACCATGGAAACCACAACAAAAAAAGCAATAAAGGGAGGTGAGTTTTTAATTAAAGAAACAGCCGCCCACGATATTTTTATTCCGGAAGAATGGAATGAAGAACAAAAGATGATTGCCCAAAGTTGCCACGATTTTCTGGCAACAGAGGTATGGCCTATTCTTGACAGGATTGATGCGCAGGAAGAAGGACTAATGGTAAGTTTGATGAACAAGGCTGCCGATTTAGGATTGTTGGGATTGAATGTTCCCGAACATCTTGAAGGTTTTGAAAAGGACTTTGTAACAGGAATGTTGGCTACAGAAACATTAGGTGCAGGACATTCATTTGCCGTAGCATTTGCTGCTCATACGGGTATTGGTACGCAACCTATATTGTATTATGGAAACGATGAGCAAAAGAAAAAATACATTCCGAAGCTGGCTAACGGTGAGTGGAAAGGAGCGTATTGTTTAACCGAGCCGGGTTCAGGAAGTGATGCAAATTCAGGTAAAACAAAAGCCAGATTATCGGAAGATGGTCAGCATTATATTTTGAACGGACAAAAAATGTGGATTACGAATGGCGGGTTTGCAGATGTATTCACGGTATTCGCAAAAATTGATGACGATGAAAACCTGAGTGCATTTATTGTAGAGAAAAGTTTTGGTGGCATTACTCTAAATCCGGAAGAACACAAATTGGGTATAAAGGGAAGTTCAACCCGTCAGGTGTTTTTTGCCGATTGTAAAGTGCCGGTTGGAAACTTGCTAAGCGAGCGCGGAAACGGTTTTAAGATTGCCGTTAATATATTAAATATGGGACGTGTGAAACTTGCCGCAGCTGCTTTGGGTGCATCCAAGGCAACTGCTACAAAAACCATTCAATATGCAAATGAAAGAGTACAGTTTGGCAGGCCGATTTCGAAATACGGAGCCATTCGTTACAAATTAGCTGAACAAGCGATTCGTATTTATGCATGTGAAAGTGCATTGTACCGCGCAACACAAAATATTGAAGATGCCATTCACGATTATGAGGCGAGTGGAATGACACATGAAAAGGCGATTTTAAAAGGTGTAGAACAATTTGCACCTGAAGCGGCCATGCTCAAAGTAAATGGAAGTGAAGTGCTGGATTATGTAGTTGATGAAGGTGTACAGGTGTATGGTGGTATGGGCTACAGTGCTGATGCACCAATGGAAAGAGCGTATCGCGATTCCCGAATCAATCGGATTTTTGAAGGAACGAACGAGATTAACCGTATGCTTACGGTGGATATGATGTTGAAGCGTGCGATGAAAGGTGAACTCAATTTAATGGAGCCGGCTATGAAAGTGATGCAGGAATTGATGAGTATTCCTGATTTTAGTGAAGAGGAAGAGACCTTGTTTAGTAGAGAGAAAAAGTACCTCGTGAATTTTAAAAAGGCTGTATTGATGGTAGCCGGAGGTGCCGCTCAAAAATTGATGATGGATTTAGGAAAAGAGCAGGAAATTTTGATAAATATTTCGGATATGCTGATTGATTTATACATAGCAGAATCGTTGCAACTGCGCGTTGAAAAATTGGTGAGTATGCGTGGTGAAGAAGCATGCAAAACACATTTGGAGATGATGCGTGTATATATTACGGATGCTGCTGACAGAATCAATAAAAATGGAAAAGAAGCCATTAACGGATTTGCGCAGGGAGATGAGCAACGTATGATGTTGCTGGGCCTGAAACGTTTTGCGAAAACAGAACCTTTCAATACGAAAGATGCTCGCAGGAATGTGGCCGCTGTATTAATTGAAGCGAATAAGTATTGTTTTTAAAATGGAGAAAATGTTAATTGTGTTGATTATGTTAATATGGGATTCATTCAATTAACATAATCAACACAATTAACTAATTACATAATTAGCACAACATACATGACACTCGAAGAACAATTTGAACAAGCATCTAAAGATGTACATACATTAAAAGAACGTCCGGGTAATGACGTATTGCTCAATTTATATTCTCTTCATAAGCAGGCATCCGTTGGCGATGTGAATGGAGAGAAGCCCGGCATGTTTGATTTTATTGCCGCTGCTAAATATAATGCGTGGGCAACCCAAAAAGGGTTAACGCGTGAGCAAGCAATGCAGAAATATGTTGATCTTGTGAACAGTTTATTGGCATCAAACTAAATGGAGACAATTGTTTTTGAAAGCAAGGTGATGTGGTCACAATTGGATGCAAACATGCATTTGCGTCATTCTGCATACGCTGATTTCGCGGCACAGGCGCGACTTGAATTGCTGGAAAAGCTGGGTTGTGGAATGAAAGAATTCGCTAAACATAAAATCGGTCCTATATTGTTTCGGGAGGAGTTACTCTACTTTAAAGAAGTCCGTCCAGGTGATACCATCCGCATGACCTGTGAGTTAAGTTCGTTAAGTGAAGATCAATCCCGTTGGTCATTTGTGCAACACATGTATAGGAGTGATGATGTAAAAGCGGCCACAATTAATGTGGATGGTGCATGGATTGATTTAGAGAAGCGTAAGATTGCAGTTTTACCTCCGGAATTGCTCCGATTATTTGCAACCATTCCTAAGGTTTCCGACTTTTAGATTAGCCTTAACGGGCAATCATGTATCCATCGGTACTCATTATCATGGTGGTTTTTACTCCGTCTGATTTAATTACCAATTCATAAGAACTCACCTTATTATTCTTTTCAATCACCAAGCTTTTTATGATTTTGAAATGCTGAAACTGTGTTTCAAGAGCTTGTTTGACTAAAGCGGGAAGTAGGTCCGGATTCATTTCTTTCTCCGTTTCAACTAAATTACCATTAGTATTATAGTAAGCTTTCAGTTTATCACGACCTAGCGTGAATTCAACGGCATACTCTTTATTTTTCTCATTAGTTACTATCCACTTATAGTTTTCTGCCTGAGGAAATTGTTCTTTAAAAGTTTTTTCTACACTGTCGGGAGGGTCAGCTGCAAAAGCGTTTGCTGCCAACAATTGAGAAAATACAAGTAAAGTAAAAAGTGTTGATCTTAATAGGTTAACGGTTCGCATTCAGGGGTCGCTTAAGGGTGGGTGGTTAATTTTTTTGGTGAGTAAAAAAAATTGTATCAAGGGCCTTTTATCAGTATAAGTAGCTTATTATTTGATGTAACAAAGTAAAACAATATTCTTTATATATACCAGTCATTTTACTCTTAAAAATTTATTAATTTACATTAAATCCTTGTAAATTGCTCTATTATAGACGGTAATAACTACAAGAAAGTTGCATGGGTAATCATTTTTTTAGTTTTTCTGCAGGTACTTCCAGAACAGTAGCTGTTATTCCTGATTTAAACGAGTTCCACCAATAGTTAAAAATGAAGCGGTCTTTTCTCCTTACAAAGTGAATTTTTCCTGTATGATTATTAACCATCGGTGTATTACGGGGTATGTGTTTAATGGCGGGATTAGGATCCTTTTTATCCTCATTCCGAACAAATAAATTTGTTATAAAAGAATTAAATCTGTGCTTCTTATGAAATTTAGTATCCGCTTCATCTTCATTGGTGATTTTCTTAAGCACTTTCAATTTAAGGTCCTTATAGTCCATATTGATCGTTCCGTTCGCCTCGTTTTCATGTGCTATGAATTTAAAATGGATACTATTTACAAACCCATCATCTATAATTACGTTAGTAGCGGGAGTTATACACTTGTTAAGCAATTTTGCCGAAAATGATTGTGTGTGACCTTCAAAAGAGAAGACATTATCAGGGTTCAATGTATTGGCTGAATACCTAATTACGGTTTTCACAGAGTCAAGTATTGAAGCCTTAGCTTCTATTGATAGTATCGGTTGCGTCAAAAGATACAATGGGTCGGAGCTCATATGATGGATAGTGGCAAATAAATGATCAAATGATACTTTAATCTTTTCTCCATTTTCTTTTGCTAACTCTTCATAAATAATTTTTCCATGTTCTATTTCTGTAACAGGGATACTGAACGGAAATTTCATTTCTCTCAGCATAGCTGCTGGTAATGCAGTATATTTATATTTAGATGGAACCCGTTTATCTCTAAAGATATATATATCGGGTGAATGGATGCGGAGTTTTTCTGAGAAGATATTCTTATCTGAAAGCAATTGTTTCCAATTGATACCATCAATAATAACAGCATTAATTTTACACGAAATCCAATCGGTTTGAAAGCCTTTACTCTTTATGTAATCGTCCCTGTTAAGTTTATGTTGTAATGTGATGGCACTTAATTCAAGAGAATGATACCCTGTAAAAGAAACCTGGCCAATATTCAAGCTGAACTCAGTATTGTCATTTATCGCGGCAGTGATCTTTTTGTTTATATATGACGGGATATAAAAAAAAGCACCTAATACTAAAACAACAATAGTTGCAATGAATAGGAGCAGAACTTTCAAAATTGTTTTACCGGACATCGTTTGATACCATTAGATTTAATCACTGGATCTTTCAGAAATATTATAAGTATAATAAATCTAATGAACAATTTAGTGTTAAAAAAGCATTCAATCCTAATCCATATGCCCGGAGGCGAGATAGATGGTCATAGTATTTTCGTTGAACAAATTATTATATACGGTAACATCTCCTCCAAAGCTAAGAATAACTACCTTCAGACTGGTATCCTTTTAGCATTCCAAATGCTCATGAGAATTGAATCCACTTAAATTGCTTCGGGAGATATATAAAATAGGTTTTTCATTTTT
>JAZKGH010000135.1:13926-31035 GCA_040386055.1 Bacteroidota bacterium | reverse complement strand
CTATAAAAGCAAAATGTGAGCTTTTGGTACAATAACAATAAAAATATTGCCCTTCGTACTTGTGCTTTTTAAAAGCATTCTCAAACATTTTCTTAGCCTTGTTTATCTGGCTGCCTATTTTGGGTAAATAAGTGAATTTGAGAGGTGTTCCAAATTCCTTGATCACTTCCATTAAGTCAACATCATGAAAGAACAAATTGTTGTCTCTCACTTCAAAGCCGTGACGAGGAAAATAAAAGGTTTGATTGATCAGATCAATGTACTTGTTTTTTACAGGTAATGACACGTCTAAAGTAGGATTGGTTTAAGGTGTAATAAATGCGATAGATTTTAGCGGTACAATGTTAGCTAAATCAATACTAAATACTGTGTTATTTTTTTATGTCGGGCAGCCGGGAGCTCCGGGTTATTTATTCAACTGCACAAACCTCAATCCCTCAATACCAATTATGTTCAAATAACCATTCTGGTAGCCGCTTTTGTCGTCCTGCTTTTTAAAGTCGAAAACAGTGTGCAACATTTTCTGCGGATTCCCTTCTGCTCTTGCCATCAGCTTTTTGCCGTCAGCCTGAAAATGTTTTGCAAAAAACAAGAGTTGATCATACCCTTTGAAAGCAGCTTCGCTGGGTTCGGTATAAAAGCGTTCACGATAGGCTGTAATAAAGGACTTTACATCTTCTCTGGTATAATCAATAAAAAAAGGAGTAGCTATACGTACATTGGCTTGTTGCCATAATATATAATCCGGATTTTTAAAATCAAGCCATTGAGGAAAGCCATATACATTCACACCGCTGAACACTGCTGTATCTTTAATACTTTTAAGGGCCGCACTTACAGTGTTCTCATTCGATGATGGAATGATGATATGATTTGTAAGTGTTTTGGATAATGAATTTTGCATGTTCATGCCTTTTACAAAATCCACAAATTTTATTTTTACTGTTTTGTTCTGGGCGGCCCATTGTTTGATGGCAGCACTGATTGTTTTATCCAGTCCTGATTTATCACTCACTACAATAATTTGTGCGGAGTCCTTTCGTTCATTGCGAATGAACTGCAGAATATACCTAGCATAAAATGGGAGATCGGGGTTTGCTGAAATAAAATTTGGATCGTTCAATTTGGTTTTTGAAAGCGTCATGAGCGGTGATACATGATACACATCTTTCCCTTTCACAAAATCAGTCATCACTTTATTCCCTCCTGCCAATATCGGCCCCAGAATCAGTCCTGCATCTCTGAGCGTTTGTTTTTTCAATATCGACACCAAAACGAGACTGTCATTTTCAGTATCAAAAACGCTGAGATTTACCGTTAAGGAAGCATGTTCCAACGAGTCGGCAGCTATCATGGCACCCTGGTAATACTCTCTGCTCAAAACGCCCAATTGTGCATCGCTGTGGTTTGGATTCGCCAGGATTTTTTTGCTGCTAAAGGGCATCAGCATTACAATACCGGTACGTTTTTGGGCATGCACACTACTGATGCAGGATAAAACTCCCAGACAGAAAAAAATAAATGAATAAACCTTACGTATCATGGGTAAATATACAATTGTACTGTAACTATTATTGATCTTATTCCCATTCAATGGTGGCAGGAGGTTTAGAGCTGATATCGTATACAACCCTGTTAATACCTTTTACCTTATTGATAATTTTATTGGAAACCTCTGCTAAAAAAGTATAAGGCAAATGGCACCAGTCTGCTGTCATCCCATCTACTGATGTAACAGCGCGCAAACAAATGACATGCTCATATGTACGCTCATCACCCGCTACTCCTACCGATTGCACCGGCAGGAAGATTGCTCCCGCTTGCCATACCTGATCATATAAACCATGTGCTTTCAATTCGTTAATGAATATTGCATCAGCATCCTGCAAAATAGATACTTTCTCTTCGGTAATTTCTCCTAAAATGCGAATAGCCAATCCCGGTCCGGGGAAAGGATGTCGCCCCAAAATCACTTTCTCCATTCCCAGCTCCGCTCCAACGGCACGTACTTCATCTTTAAACAGGGAGCGTAAGGGTTCAATAATTTTAAGGTGCATTTTTTCAGGTAATCCGCCAACATTATGATGTGATTTAATGGTTGCTGATGGTCCTTTAACACTCACCGATTCAATGACATCAGGATAGATGGTTCCTTGGCCAAGCCATTTTGCACCGTCTATCTTTTTCGCTTCCTCTTCAAATACTTCAATAAATACACGTCCTATGGTTTTGCGTTTTTCTTCCGGATCTGTTTTGCCTTTCAGCTCATTCCAGAAACGGTAACGTGCATCAACGCCAATCACATTCAGCTTCATTTTTTTATACGCGTCCAATACTTGCTGAAATTCATCCTTACGTAATAACCCGTTATCAATAAAGATACCTGTTAGGTTTTTACCGATAGCTTTATCCAATAGTACAGCAGCTACAGAAGAATCAACCCCTCCCGACAATCCAAGAATCACCTTATCATCTCCCAGCTTTTCTTTTAGCTCTGTTGTGGTAGCATCAATAAAATGTTTAGAGTTCCAATCTTGTTTCAGTTCGGCAACGTGTTTCACGAAATTCTCCAATAACTTCTTTCCATCAGTACTATGTGTTACTTCCGGATGAAATTGGATAGCGTACGTTTTTTCTCTTTCAATTTTAAATGCTGCAATATTGACGTCATGTGTGCTTGCAACAACTTTAAAGTTTGCAGGAATAGACTGAATGGTATCTCCATGGCTCATCCATACCTGTGATCCCGATTCGATTCCTTTGAATAACAAATCATCATCAATCGATTTCAAAATAGCTCTTCCGTATTCTCTGGTTTTGGAAGGTGCTACATGTCCCCCATTTTGGCCGGCAAGCAATTGTGCACCATAACATACACCCAACAATGGAAGTTTTCCGCGAATAGCTGATAAATCAACATTCGGCAGCAATCCGTCATTTACTGAATAGGGACTTCCCGAAAGGATAACTGCTTTTGTATCTTCTCCTATTTCGGGTAAATGTGTGCAGGGATGAATTTCAGAATAAACGTTTAACTCGCGTAATCTGCGTGCAATCAACTGTGTGTATTGCGAACCAAAATCGATAATAAGGACTTTTTCTTCCATAATTGGGTGGCGAATTTCGTTTTTTTTTTGCTTAGTTTATCATGTTTTTACAGAAGTTCCCCTTGTCCTTTGCATTTTAGGATGGTAATTTTTGCCATTAACAACATTTAAAACGCTTTAGGAGAGCACGACTAAGTGTTGAAAATATCAACCAGCTTTAACAAATCTGCGTTTAGCTCTTTCGTCATGTTAATTGCATCATCATAAGATGTAAGCACAATCTGATTGTTAATGAGTCCAACCATTTTATTGGTTTCACCCTTGAGCAAGGATTCAACCGCGCCACACCCCAAACGGGAAGCAAGTACTCGATCGTAGGCAGATGGAGAACCACCCCTTTGTATATGTCCCAAAATACTCACCCTCGGGTCAAAGTCGGGAATTTCTTGTCTGAGCTTCTCTACAATTTTATACGCACCACCCTCTTCATCACCCTCGGCCACAACCACAATAGAGAATGCCTTTTTACTTTTATCCCTAATAAAATAATCACTTAATTTTTGCCAATCGTTCTTCGATTCCGGTACCAATATTACTTCGGCTCCTCCTGCAATACCGGCCGCCAAAGCAATATATCCGGCATGACGCCCCATCACCTCAATGAAAAAGACCCGACCATGTGAATCAGCCGTATCCCTTATTCTATCAATGGCTTCAACAGCTGTATTAATCGCTGTATCAAATCCAATGGTAAAATCGGTTCCATACAAATCATTGTCTATTGTTCCCGGAGCACCAATGGAAGGAATTCCATACTCTTCATGAAAAATTTTGGCTCCTGTAAACGTTCCGTCCCCACCAATACAAATAATTCCTTCAATACCATGTTTGACGAGATTTTCATATGCCTTTTTCCGCCCCTCAACGGTCATGAATGATTGACTTCGGGCTGTTTTTAGAATTGTTCCCCCGCGTTGAATAATATTGGATACGGAACGCGAATCCATCTCCTGAAAATCATCTTCCACCATTCCGTTGTATCCCCGGATAATACCTGTAACTTCTATCTTGTTATAGATAGCGGTACGCACTACCGCCCTAACACAGGCATTCATTCCTGGCGAGTCGCCTCCTGAAGTAAAAACAGCTATTTTTTTCATGATGAAAAGGTAAGATAATTAAGATAATTTTTCATATGAAGAAATCTACAAAACAGTATATTCATTGAACATCAGTAAATACTAAGTGTAAAAATTACATTTACTATACTTTAAAGCAAAAAAAATCCCCACCGAATAGTGAGGATTTTTTCACAACTTACGTTGTTATTATTTTTGTGAAATAACGATGATGTTAAGTTCAGCATCATTAGCACTTGTTCCTGTTACGTTATCAACTTTAATCAAACCAACTTTGTTTCCGGCTGTTTTGAACAATATTACATTTCCTTGAGCAAGCAAGTTTACAGTTGAAACCCATGTAGCAACACCGGCAGCCATTGCTGTAATTGTTGAATCCGAATTAGCAGTAGCAACTGCATCAAACTGAGCTGAAGTCATTGTAGTTTTGTACAGTGAAGTTGTATTGGCACCAGTCCAGCTTAAACCACTGTATAATCCTTGCATAGTAGCATCTGAAGGACTTGTAAGTGTTGCTTTGTTGGTTGATCCGTAGAAAAATGCCAAATCAACATTTGATTTATTAGCAGCAAACGTTGACGTACTGAAAGTAGCATGTGGAGCTGTAAGTTGCATAAAATGTGAATTTACACCTGCACCGTTTGATTGACCGAACAACGGAGTTGCATTAGTTACGTCAACTTGTTTAGGTAATGATCTGGTTGTAACCGTAACTGTTTTAGTTGCAGGAGAACCTTTTTCACCAGCTACAGCCACTGTGTAGGTATAAGTACCCATTTCAAGAGTATCCTTAACAATTTTTGATGAAGAAGTACCTGTTAAACTTGTAGACAAAACTGTTTTGGAAGTGGTACTTGAACCACCTGTTCTGATAACAGAAATACTTTTTAAGTTATTCTCTGCATTTCCAGTACATGTAATGGTTAAGGTAACAACTCCTCCTTCTAATGGAGATGCAGGATCTACTGTTACGTCTACTTTTGCATCTGTAACTGTTGCGTTATCATCTTCTTTCTTACAAGATGATAAAATTGCAAGTGATGCTATTGAAAGCATCAATACTGATTTTACTAGTTTTTTCATGTGTGTGTGTTTTAAGTTTATAATTGATTGTTTTATTTTAAGACCTATGAAAATAGAAAATATTATGCCATTTCTTCTTCCGACTCGCTTGAATAATTATCGCGGCTGAATTCTTCAAAGTTGTACTCAGGCATGAGCTCAGTTTTTACATGGTTTACGGTGTCATTTAGGGCTTCCATAAATTTGTTAAAATCTTCTTTGTAGAGAAAAATTTTGTGCTTCACAAAACTTCCATCCTCAAATCTCTTTTTACTTTCTGTAATAGTAATAAAGTAATCATTACCTTTTGTTGATTTTACATCAAAGAAATAAGTTCTCTTTCCGGCTCTGATTTTTTTTGAAAAAATCTCTTGTCTGTCACTTTTGTTGTAATCCTCCATGTCTCTTTCCGTTGTTTTTATCAAGTTAAATTTCGGGCAAATTAGCCGATGTAGGCTTCTTTTCAAAATATTTTTTTTACTAATATTTCCGAGCAACCTGCAAGGTGTCTGATTCGGTTTTTTTTCTTTCATTTACAGGGCTTCCTGCTCGTCCAACATTTGTCGCTGATAGAGTTCAAAATAGCGTGTACCACCCTGTAATAGTGCTGCATGCGTTCCTTCTTCTATAATCTTTCCTCCATCAAGCACTATTATATAATCAGCATCTTTTACAGAAGATACCCTATGGCTAATGATAATTGCTGTTTTTTTCTTCATAATCTTTTTAAGATTATTTAAGATTTCGGCTTCTGTTTTAGTATCAACAGCCGACAAACAATCATCCAGAATGAGCAAGTTCGGGTCCTTAATGAGTGCACGTGCAATTGATACACGTTGTTTTTGTCCTCCTGAAAGCGTTATTCCGCGCTCTCCCACTACCGTTTCAAATCCCTGTGGAAAATCATTTATCGCTTCCGTTAAGGCTGCGTTATCCGAAGCTTGCTGTATCAATTTTGCCAAATCAGGTGTATCACTCGCCAAGCCAAACGAAATATTATGAGCAATCGTATCGGAGAACATAAAAACATCCTGCGGGGCATATCCGATTTGTTGCTTAAACCTTCTGATATCAATATCTTTCAGCTGTTTTCCATCAATCAGCAATTGACCATCTGCAATATCCATCATGCGTAGCAATAACTGCACAATTGTTGTTTTACCCGAGCCTGTCGACCCTAATACTGCAAGTGTTTCACCCTTTTTCACCGTAAATGAAACGTGGCTCAAAGCCGGAATTGTTTTCCCTTCATAGGTAAAACTTACATCTTTAAACTCTATACCTTCCCTGAAAGCAAAATGATCATCCCGCTCCGAAACAATTTCCGGTTGCGTTTGTAAAAACTCGTTGATACGCTGTTGTGATACCGCAGCACGTTGGATAAGTGAGGATGTAAATCCCAGTGACGCCACCGGCCAGATAAGCAAATTGACATACAATACAAATTCGGCAATGTTCCCAATGGTTATTTCTCCATTAATCACCATGATACCACCTACACCAATGGTTAGCAGCGTACTCATGCCTGTTAAAAACACCATCAATGGAAAAAACATGGCATCCACTTTGGCCAGCGACATAGAACGCTCGTAATAGGCTTTTGTTTCTTTCTCAAAATCCTGACGCGAGTCTTCTTCCACTGCAAAAGCTTTTATAACGCGAATACCAGAAAAGGCCTCCTGTACAAAAGACGTGAGTGTAGAAAGTTGTGACTGAATGGCATCACTGCGTTTATTAATGGTAGTGTTTACCTTGAAAATGGCATACGATAAAATGGGCAATGGTAATAAGACAATAATGGAGAGCTTCACATTTACGGCAAACATGGCCCATACCACCAAAATAATGGTCACCGTTAAGTTAATCATGTACATCACGGCAGGACCGATATACATCCTTACTCTGCCTACATCTTCAGATATCCTTGCCATCAAATCGCCCGTGTTGTTCTTGCGGTAAAACGACAGTGGAAGGTTTTGGTAATGGTTAAAAATTTCATTCTTCAAATCATACTCTACATGACGGCTCATCACAATCAGCGTTTGACGCATGAGATACATGAAAAATCCTTTGATCAGTGCAAATAACATCACCAATACCGAAAAATAGATGATAATAAAACCTACTTGTTTGTATACTGCCGGCTGCAAAGATGTTCCCGCATAAAGCTTATATGTGGCAAGATTCTCCTGCACCAGATCAATAGCAATCCGAACCGACTGGGCCGGAAACACTGCAAACAAATTGGAAGCTGTTACAAAGAGGATTCCCAATATAAAGCGCACTTTATATTTGATGAAGTATTTATTGAGGTGCTTGAGTGCTTTCAAATGATTGTTTTCAGGTTTTATGAAATACCGAATTTTGAATTACTTTTGCAAACTTCAATTAAAAAACCGTAATACAAAAACACTATGTCAACAACAGCAGCTAATCAAGGCACTCCGTCCGACATTTTCAGTCAGTTAACTACTTATGATCATGAGCAACTGGTATTTTGCCAGGATAACCATACAGGCCTGAAAGCAATTATCGCTATTCACAATACGGTACTTGGTCCAGGTTTAGGCGGAACCCGCGTATGGAACTACGCTTCAGATGCTGAAGCTATTAATGATGTATTACGCCTATCACGTGGTATGACCTATAAAGCAGCTATTTCAGGATTAAACCTGGGTGGTGCCAAAGCCGTTATCATTGGTGATGCCAAAACTATTAAAACGGAAGCATTGATGCGTAAATTCGGTCGTTTTGTAGAAAACCTTCATGGTAAATACATCACAGCTGAAGACGTGAACACTACTACCAAAGATATGGAGTATGTGAATATGGAAACAAAGCACGTTGTAGGATTGCCTGAATCAATGGGTGGTGGTGGAGATCCTTCTCCTGTTACTGCCTATGGAGCCTATATGGGTATGAAAGCGTCTGCTCAATTTGTGTGGGGAAGCGATAGCTTAAGCGGTAAAAAAATTGCTGTTCAGGGTATTGGTAAAGTGGGTGGCCACTTGCTTGAAAGATTACATGCAGAAGGCGCGCAATTGTTTATCAGCGATATTAACGAAGATGTATTGAAACGCTATTCGAAAGAATTGGGTGCTACTGTTGTTAAAGGTGATGAAATATACGGATTGGATGTAGATGTGTTTGCACCCTGTGCACTGGGAGCTATCCTTAATACAGAAAACATCGGCAAATTAAAATGTAAAGTGGTTGCCGGTGCTGCCAATAACCAGTTGGCTGACGAAAACGTTCATGGTCCTATGCTGGTTGAAAAGGGTATTGCATACGCACCGGATTTTTTGATCAACGCTGGAGGTTTGATTAACGTTTACCAGGAGCATATCGGTTACAACCGTGAAACAGCTTTCCGTAACACGGAGCACATTTACAATGTAACATTAGATATACACAAAGCTGCTGCTGCTAAAAATATACATACACAACGCGCTGCTATTGAATTAGCAGAAAAACGCATTGCTGATATGAGAAGCGTAAAAGCTACCTTCTAGAATTTCGGCTTGCCGATTTTAGATTTAGAAAGAGATAAAAAATAAAAAATGGTAGCCGGATTGTTGTTCGGCTACCAACATTTTCACATACAATAAAAGGTTCTTTTCATGTTTAACAGAAGATTTTTGCGAATTAAGGTATTGCAGGCATTATACGCCTATCATCAGGATGAAAATCCTAATCGCACCACGCATGAAAGAGCTATGCTCAAAAGTATAGGTAAAGCTTATGAACTATATATCTATTTACTTTCACTCCCCACAGAATTTCGTTTTTACATTGATAAGGAACTGGAAAAACAGACCTCAAAATATTTCCCTACCGATGAAGTAATTACGCCATTACAGGCAATGCACAACAATCAGGTTATTGCAGTATTAGAAAAATCTGATGAGATCAACTCCAGAATGAAGTCACTTAAACTTCATTGGACGGGTACTACAGACTTATTTAAAAATGCCTGGAATGACTTAAAACAAAATGAGGCTTTTACCAATTACAGCAAACGCCCGGGTCACAGTTTTGGAGAAGACAAAAAAATATTGTCTGAAATCTATCAGATTTTTATTGCCGAATCCGACATCTTTGAAAAATACATGGAAGAGCAGTTTATGAATTGGGACGATGATCAGGTTCTGGTTACAAATGCGTTGCTCAAAAGCATCAGTTTGATGACAGAAGACGGAACCGGAGATTACCTGATTACTGAATCTACACTTAAAAAGGAAGATGAACAGTTTATGATTGACCTCTTCCGTAAAACGATTGAACAGGATGAAGAACTTACCAAACTGATTGGAGATAAGACTAAAAACTGGGAAACCGACCGTATCGCCATCATTGACCTTATTTTGATGAAAATGGCCTTGTGTGAAATACTGAACGAACCACATATTCCGGTGAAAGTAAGTATCAATGAATACCTTGAACTGGCTAAACTCTACAGTACACCTAACAGCCATGGATTTATCAATGGAGTATTGGATAAGGTACAAATCGATTTAAAAAGAGATCAAAAGATTAATAAACAAGGAAGAGGATTAGTTGAATAACTTTGAACCCATGAAACGAATATTTTATACTGTAGCGATGGCAAGCATGGTGTTTGCCTGCAACACAGAACCCACACCAAAAGCATCAACTGATTTGGTAAACAACCCTGTTACTGCTGATGTCCCAAAAGCAGACACAACCGAAACAGCGGCTGCTTCATCCAATGGAGCAACTATCGAATTTGAAAAAACGGACCATGATTTTGGAACCATTACACAAGGTGAACAGGCTGAATACAATTTCAAATTCCGCAATACAGGTAGCGAGGATTTGATCATTGCATCGGCACAGGCAAGTTGCGGGTGTACGGTTCCTGAATACTCTAAAGAGCCTATCAAACCAGGTGCTCAGGGTTCCATCAAAGTAAAATTCAATAGCGATTACCGGTTGGACGCATTTGAAAAAGCCGTAGTCATTACTGCCAATACTACTCCAATGGAAACGTTGCTCAAAATTCGCGGGTTCATCAATCCTAAACCTGATGCAGGTGCCAAGCTCAAAATGTAATTTTCAGAACACTTATACTAACTAAAACATAAACACAAATGACACTTTTAAACATTCTATTGATGTCACCACAAGGCGGTGGAGGAATCACTTCTTTCTTACCCCTAATCCTCATTATGGTGGTATTTTATTTCTTCATGATTTATCCTCAGATGAAGAAAAACAAAGCACAAAAGAAATTCAGAGAGGCTTTGAAAGAAGGCGATACCGTAATTACGATTGGTGGCGTTCATGGTAAAATTGAGCGTATGATGGATACAACATTTATTCTGAACAGTGAAGGTACCCGTTTGAAACTAGATCGTACTGCTATCTCGATGGAAGCATCACTAGCGTTGAATGCACCTAAAAAAGAAGAAAAGAAATAGCAAATAGTTCATGGTTGATGGATCATAGTTCATAGTGAACAAATGCTATAAGCTATGATCCATGATCTGTGAACTAACAACCAACAATGAAAAAAATCGGCATCACGGGCAGTATTGGCAGCGGTAAAAGTACCGTTACTAATATTTTTGCGGCACTGGGAATCCCGGTGTATGATGCTGACTCACGTGCCAAATTACTGATGATTTCAAACCCCACTCTGATAGCGGAGATCAAACAACTTTTCGGACCCGAAGCCTATCTTCCCTCCGGAGAATTAGACAGGCAACATATCGCCTCTATCGCTTTTCACGAAACGTCCATATTATCACAATTGAACGCGTTGGTTCACCCTGCCGTATTCCATGATTTTACAGCATGGTGCGCACAACAAACGACTGCCTATGTGTTAAAAGAAGCGGCTCTCATGTTTGAAAGCGATTCGTACAAACAATTGGATGAAGTAATAGTCGTTACGGCTCCCGAAGAACTCAGAATAACGCGAACGATGCAACGTGATGGTATTGCCCGCGAGGCCGTTCTGAGCAGAATGAAAAACCAACTATCCCAGGAAGAAAAACTGACGCGAGGCCAATATGAGATTCGCAATAACGAACAGGAATTATTGATTCCACAGGTTCTGGCTTTGCATCAGCAATTTTTAAACGGGTAGTTTAATATATTCTCTTTACACCAATATCACATTGGTATTTCATATTGATATACCGGAGGTCTCACTTCGGTAATCTTTTCTCCTTCTTCTTTCAGTGGAGCAACCGTTTGCCCCTTCTTGAGCATTCCAGAGGTCTGCTTCGATGAACTCAGCATGACATTGCTTCTTTCAATCAATCTTCCCTCTTTGAGCGAAGCGGCCTTTCTTCTTCCTTAAAATAAAACAGGCTCCTTCATTTCTGAAGAAGCCTGAATAAAAAATATGTATTGAATTAGAGAATCAATCTAAAAAGAAGGAATAGACCTCCTGCTAAAATAACTGTGACAGGTAATGTGAGAATCCATGCAATAGCAATACTCTTAATGGTAGCGGGCTGAAGATTTTTCACTCCTTTGCTTGCCACCATACTACCGGCAATACCGGATGATAACACCTGCGTAGTACTTACCGGCAAACCAAAGTAAGTTGACAAACCTATGGTACCGGCAGCAACCAGTTCGGACGATGCTCCTTGTGCATATGTTAAATGTTGTTTACCAATTTTCTCACCAATGGTTTTTACAATACGTTTCCATCCTACCATCGTTCCCAATCCTAATGCAACAGCAATCATCACAATTACCCAATTAGGAGCATAGTCGTTTATTGATTTCAACTCCTCAACTTTTGATTTAAGTTTCTTTTTATCGTTGCTGCTCAAACTCAAATCAGCACTTTCAAGTACTTTTTTACTCGATTTGTTTATTTGCATGACATCTTTACGGATGCCATATTTTTCTCTTTCGGTTAAGTATTCAAACTCTTTTGCATAACTCAATTTGCTTTCCAGATCACTTACTAACGAACCAAATTTAGCATACTCAAAACTATCGGTCTTATTAAGCAGGGTATTATCAACACGTCCAACCATTAACTGAATATCATTCAGGTTACGTTTGTACTCTGTAATATCTTTTGAACCGTCAATGGCAAAATAACCCGGTACAATAGCAATCAAAATCAACATTACCAATCCTACTCCTTTTTGTCCGTCATTTGAACCGTGAGAAAAACTCACACCCGTGCAGGTTATCAATAGTATAGCTCTAATCCAGAAGGGAGGAGGAGCTGTTGTATTCGGTTCTTTAAAAATAGATTTGTTTTTAACAACCTGACGCAGCACATACATCAGTAAAATGGCCAAACTGAAACCTACAAGCGGAGAAACTAATAATGACAATCCTATATCGGAAGCTTTGCTCCAGTTTACATAAGAAACATTTTTATTATCAGCAATAAAAGAGAACGCTAATCCAACTCCTAAAATAGAACCAATCAATGTATGTGAGCTGGAACAAGGGATACCTAAGTACCATGTTCCCAAATTCCACACAATAGCCGTTAATAGTAAAGACATGATCAATGCCACACTGTGGTGTATGTTAGTGTCGGTTAATACTTCAATGGGAAGTAAACTTGTGATACCTACAGCTACTGTGATCCCTCCGGCAAATACACCGAGTGCATTCCAGATGCCTGACCACACCACTGCTACCCATGGTTTGAGGGAGTTGGTATAAATAACGGTTGCAACTGCGTTGGCCGTATCATGAAAACCATTGATGAACTCAAATGCAAATGCTGCAAGAAGGCAGAAGATGAGTAGTGTACTTAGGGTTGGATCTAGACCAAACATATTTTTAATTTGCGACAAAAGTAATTTGCCGTTCCTAGCACAATGTTAAGCAATTGTTAAGTTTATACAAGTAGATAAAAAGAATTTCAAAGTATATTTGAGACCCATTGACAGTAAACAGTATATGAAAACAGACACCCTTTTATTGCCCTCTTCCTTACGCATCTTCAAACAATATAAAAAACTGGCCGATGATGCCATCAAACAAATTGATGAATCGGGTTTGCACTGGAAACCGGAACCGGAATCCAACAGTATTGCCATCGTTATGAAGCACCTAAGTGACAACATGCTCAGCAGATGGAGTGATTTTTTGACCAGTGACGGAGAAAAAGAATGGAGAAACCGGGACACTGAGTTTGAAGAAGATCAGTTGAGCACTAAAGAAATAATGGCATATTGGGAAAAAGGATGGAACTGTTTGTTTGATGCTTTGGAACCGCTGACCAATGACGATCTCTCTAAAATTGTACATATCCGTGGAGAGGCTCATTCAGTAATGGAAGCAGTGAACCGACAAATTGCCCATTATGCTTACCATGTTGGTCAAATCGTTTATCTTGCCAAAGCAATCCAATCCACACAATGGCAAACCCTTTCAATCGCCAAAGGGCAGTCGAAAGCTTTTAATGATCGAATGAAATGACACAACTTTTATTACTCCACGGAGCACTGGGCTCCAAATACCAATTTGATGAGGTAAGTCCTTTACTTAAGGAAAAAGGATTTGTTCCCGAAGCCATAAATTTTGCCGGTCACGGAGGTTTTTCCATTCCGCTTCAGGGATATAATTTTAATGTTTTTGCCAATGACATATTAACCTACGCTGATGAGCAAAAAATTGAAAAGCTCAATCTCTTTGGCTACAGCATGGGTGGATATGCCGCTCTGTATTTTGCGAAATTATATCCTGACAGGGTAAATAAAATCGCAACCTTAAATGTAAAATTTAATTGGGATCCGTTGAGTACCCAAAAAGAAATTGCGATGCTGAATGCTGATAAAATAATTGAAAAAGTTCCTTCATTTGCCGACAAACTGATGTTTCAGCATGGGCTTAATGTGTGGAAACAAGTACTTAAGAGTACTGCAGAAATGATGGAAAACCTGAGCAAGGATTTTGTTCTGACAAAAGAAGATTTTGAGCAAATCAAGATTCCTGTATTGCTGGGAGTAGGTGATAAAGACAACACCACCAGCATTGATGAAACACTCGCTATTCACCGTATGCTAAGCAACTCTCACCTTTGGGTGTTGCCAAATACCCTTCATCCGTTTGACCGCATTAATTACCCGATTTTAACCGAACAACTGCGCGTTTTTTTTCAATAAAATTTGCAGAATCAATTTATCTCACTACTTTAGCTTCAATCAATTAATCCTAAATATCTCATGAAAAAAATGATTCTTGCACTTTGTGCTTTGGCAACATTGTCGGTAGCTATAATCTCCTGCAGTAAAAAAGATGACTCAGGTGATACGACAACTACCACAACGAGTAGTACCGCTACAACCAGTACAACCGCTACAACCAGCACTACAGGAACACCTCCAAGACCAACTGCTACTAAAAATACATTAGTAATAGACACTAATATTGTTGGTTATACCGTAACGAGTTGTGGTGCTATCACACAAGGAAGATGGGCTTTGAGTGGTGCTAAATCTTCCGATTTAAATCAGGCTTTCAATGCTACTTTTGGTGGAATTAAAGGTTTCACAACCACCTATACTATCAGCCCCACCTTACCGGCTATAGGTGCTCAGCAGGTAATGATATCTGTTCAAATGGATTCAATATTCTATACCGCTGCGTCAGGATCTGTTACCTTAACCAATGATACTACAGGTAAAAACCTAAGCTTTAAGGATATTACTTTTTCAAAAACAGGCCATGCAGATATTCTGTTCTCCGGAAACTTGCAGTGTCCTTAAAACCACTCTGTGTTAATCATATAACTAAAAAAGCAGACTCAGGTCTGCTTTTTTTATGCCTGTATAAAGCTAAACGTATCTCCATCAAACAATCCTTTATCACTTAATTTCAGGTGTGGAATAACAAGCAATGCCATAAAAGATAAACTCATGAAAGGTGCACGCAGAGAAGACCCCATCCTCTTACTTAAAGCATCCAATTCAGAGTATAATCGGCTAACTTCCCACGCATCTTCTGCACTCATTAATCCTGCCACCGGTAAGGGTAGTACTTTTTCCTGGTGCCTTGTTACAGCGCACAACCCACCCTGTTGATTGATGATTAAATTAACCGCCCGGCAAATCGATTCATCATCTACTCCAACAGCAATTATATTATGACTATCATGTGCCACAGATGACGCAATGGCTCCTTCTTTGAATCCCATATGCTGAATATAACCGATGGCAACAGGTGCCTGTTTATAGCGATTCACAACCACCAGTTTCAAAATATCCTTTTCAGCTATACATTCCGCTGCAGGTACCATTTTTTTGTTTGTAATCAACTCTCCATCCAAACATCCTATCACAGGTTGAAGATCTGCAGGCCGGTGCATAAAATCTTCTACTCTTTTCGGAGTACAGTCAAAAAAATTAATGGGTGTTACCGATGTACGTTCTATTAAACTTTTTCCGGTATCAGCTACCAGTTGCCCTTTGATATAGGTTTGTTGAATATTGAATTGAACGAGATCATCTGTGATGATAAAGTCTGCTGCATCACCTTTTTGCAAGAGTCCAACCGACAGTTTATAATGCTTTACGGGATTAACGCATGCCACCTGCAATACATCAAACAGGTCATAACCCAGGGCAATGGCACGTGCAACCAGTGAGTTGATATGTCCGATCAGCAATGAATCCGGGTGCTTATCGTCACTGCAAAACATCAATTGATTTGAATAATCTTTCATTAATGGAATCAACGCATTAAAATTTCGGGCAGCGCTGCCTTCTCTGATCAGAACCTTCACTCCATATTCTATTTTTTCCAATCCTTCTTCATAGCTGAAACATTCATGGTCCGTAGTGATTCCAGCATCAAAATACTGTTGCATCAACTTCCCTCTTAATCCCGGAGCATGCCCATCAATAGGTTTATCGTTAGCCCGGGCAGCGGTAATCTTTTTCATCACCTCTTCATCTTCATTCCAGACACCCGGAAAATTCATCATTTCTGATAAGTACCAAATATCCTTTCGTGCCAATAATACTTCTACATCCTTTGCCCACAAAGCTGCTCCTGCTGTTTCAAAAATGGTTGCCGGCACACAGCTTGGCGCTCCAAAGAAAAAATGAAAGGGCACCTTAGCACTATTTTCAATCATAAAATCAACACCCTTCAACCCTACTACATTGGCTATTTCATGAGGATCGCTAACGGTGCCTACTGTTCCATGCAATACAGCCATGCGTGCAAATTCAGAAGGTACAAGTAAGGAGCTTTCAATATGTACATGTGCATCCATAAAACCCGGTAAAATGTATTGTGTATACGTTTCGTTGGTCGGTATTATTTCTTCAATGATTCCATTCACCACATTGATTTCGGCACCGTAAATGGTTCTATTTAGAATATCAATTAGATTGGCTTTAATGGAGAAAGTATTCATGGTGTGAGTTATTTAATACTATAATAAAGATTTATTCTTCCCGATCATACGCAGAGACCTTAGGTTGTCTTCTTCGCTTAATATTTTCCCTAAATTCATTACTTGCCCTTCTAATTCGCACGGACGTCCCACGTGAACTCTCTTAAACAAAACAAACCGTCTTAAACTTCTTTAAACCAAACTATTCTAAACGTTGCAATTATGCAATTCTCCCCCACTTGGAATGTTTGGTATACTCAGTAAAAAAGTTGAGCAACGTTTGATTTGTCGGATTGCTCATGTTTGGATCCTTATCCAGCAACAACTGAGCTGCCGAACGTGCTTGTTGTAATATCAACTGATCCTTCGCAATATCGGCAATGCGTAAATCCAACACACCACTTTGGGCTGTGCCTTCCAACTCTCCGGGGCCACGCAATTTCAAATCCACTTCACTGATCTCAAATCCATTATTGGTTTCACACATGGTACGAATACGCAGTTT
>JAZKGH010000135.1:2649-13916 GCA_040386055.1 Bacteroidota bacterium | reverse complement strand
ATCCGCACTCAATTTATAGCCCGTGAGTAATACACAGTACGATTGTTCTGCACCACGACCTACCCTTCCACGCAGCTGATGCAATTGAGACAAGCCGAAACGTTCGGCACTTTCAATAATCATGACACTCGCATTGGGAACATTTACTCCTACTTCAATCACTGTTGTAGCTACCATAATCTGTGCCTCACCCCTCACAAACCGTTGCATCTCGGCATCTTTATCAGCCGGTTTCATCTTGCCATGCACCATACATACCTGGTATTGTGTATCGGGAAAAATGCGGCTTATTTCTTCAAATCCTTGTTGCAGGTTGTTAAAATCCATTTTCTCACTTTCTTCAATGAGCGGATATACAACGTAAACCTGACGGCCTTTTGCAATCTCTTCCTTCATAAAACCATATACACGTAACCGATTCGCCTCAGTGCGGTGGACCGTTTGAATCGATTTACGATTAGCCGGTAATTCATCAATTACGGAAGTATCTAAATCGCCATACAAAGTCATGGCAAGTGTACGTGGAATGGGCGTTGCCGTCATCACTAAATTATGTGGCGGGTATGTGTTTTTCTTCCACAACTTGGCTCGTTGTTCTACCCCAAATCTGTGTTGTTCATCAATTATGGTTAATCCTAAATTTTTAAATTTCACAATCTCTTCAATCAATGCATGTGTTCCTATTAAGATGTGAATGCTCCCGTCTAATATTCCTGCCAGAATAATTTCACGTTCTTTCTTTTTGGTGCTACCTGTAAGTAACTTTACTTTCACAGGCATTTGCCCCAGTAATGATGTGATGGTTTGATAATGCTGCTGCGCGAGAATTTCTGTTGGAGCCATGATGCTTGCCTGGTAGTCGTTATCAATGGCCATTAACATGCACATCAACGCTACCACCGTTTTACCACTGCCTACATCCCCCTGCAACAAACGGTTCATCTGTTTACCTGATTTTACATCCGCACGAATTTCTTTAATCACCCGCTTTTGTGCATTGGTCAGCTCAAAAGGAAGTTGGTTATTGTAAAATGTATTGAACAACTCTCCAATATGTTCCAGCTTAATTCCGTTGTATAATTCTTTCCTTTTCAGTTTGTATTTAAGTAAACGTAACTGAATAAAAAACAACTCTTCAAATTTCAATCGCTGTTCGGCTTTGGCAAGTTGTTCGGCACTTTCAGGAAAATGTATTTGAATAAGCGCTTCCTTACGTGAAATAAGTTTATATTCATTGATAATATCTACAGGTAAATTTTCAGGAACATCAAAACGCGAATCTGTCAATAAAGTATTAGTGAGTTTCATCAACACTTTTGAATCGACTCCTCGTGCCCGCATGCGTTCGGTAACAGGGTAGAACGGCATAATACGCAAATACTTTTTCTGTCCTTCAACATCGGGTTCATCCACTGTAGGGTGCGCCATATTGTATGTACCATTAAACAGTGTTGGTTTCCCAAACACCATGTATTCCTTTCCTTCTTTAATGGCTTCCTGAATCCATTTAGCTCCCTGAAACCAAACCAATTCGAGGTTTCCCGATCCATCGGAAAAATTGGCAACCAGACGCTGCGCACGTTTTTGTCCAAGGGTTCGGAATTGCGTGATGCGTCCTTGCAATTGTATATAGGGCATATCTGGACTGATATCTTCAATCCTGTATACCTGCGAACGATCAACATGCCTGTAGGGAAAATGAAACAGCAGATCACTGAGTGTGAAAATACCCAACTCTTTCTGGAGCATTTCGGCACGGTTAGTGCCTACACCTTTAAGGTACACAATAGCTGTTTGCAGAAACGACATGGTGCAAGTATACTTAAAGAAACGTTTCTGAAACCCACGAAAAGATGTTTATAAATAAGCGTTTGTACACTTGTCCATCGGATGTGAATTAAAAATCGGGTATCGCTTGCCGGATAGTTTTAATATTGAACTTTTAAACACTCAACAAACGCGGCAATTTTAATTGTTGCTGAACACCAATAGCATGAAAAAAATCACTCTCCTTCTTTTAGTATGCGTAACTTATACGGCCATCGCTCAGCACAAATATTATCCTGTGGAAATGAGAAACAAATGGGGATATATGGACGCAGAAGGCAGCATGGTTCTCCCGGCAACATTCGATTATGCTGATGAGTTTTACGAAGGACTTGCGATAGTTGCCGTGCGCAACCTACCCTGTGTGATTAATGAAAAAGGTATGCGTATTATTGATACCGGATTGTACCAAAATATCAGCCATTTCTCACAAGGATTGGCCGCTGCCATGGATTTTGACGGACGTAAATTTTATATCAATACTAAAGGTGAAAAAATAATTACACTACCTGCGGATATTTATGAATCGCGCACCTTTAGTGAGGGTATTGCAGTGGTGTCGAAAAAATTGGATGAGCATGTTACAAAATTTGGAAGGGACATCAGCACATTGGGATACCGTTTTGCTTACATGAATATGAAAGGCGAGTTTGTTACTGACTTTGTGTTTGAAGATGCTGATGATATTACAAACGGTTATGCACGTTTTCGTCAAGGCACCAAATTCGGATTGGTAAATGATAAAGGTGAAATAACCCTTCAACCTGCATTTAACAATATAGGAAACTTTAACAACGGAATGGCGGTAGTGGATGTTGATGGTAAATACGGGTACATTAATACACAAGGCTCCCTCATTATTAAACCACAGTTTGACTATGCTTACGGTTTTACCGAAGAATTGGCGGGTGTATTGGTAAAAGGTAAATATGGTTTCATCAACACCACCGGAACCATTGTAATTGAACCTGCTTTTGAACAAATCAAACCCTTTGCTGAGGGAAAAGCTGCGGCTATGAAAGATGGCAAATGGGGATTTATTAACAAGGAAGGTGTTTGGGTATTGCGCAATGTATTTGATAATGCGACCGTATTCTCCGAAGGCCGCTGTGCAGTGATGGTGAAACGCGGTTGGGGCTTTATTGATGCAACAGGAGTATTGGTCATTCCTGCTGATTATGATGCTGTGGGATCCTTTCATGACGGCATTGCAGATGTGGTATACAGAGACATTAATTTATACATCAATAACCGTGGTCAGCTATTACCTATCATTGAGAAGAAAAAGTAATTTCCGATAACCTTATTCGTTAACTAAAGCTATGCGTATTTTTTTTATTTGTTTGATTTCCATCTTTGTTGTACAAACCGTTTTTGCACAACAACAGCCTGTGTTTACGGGCACCAAAAATAAAAAAGCGGAAAGGCTGTTTGGTGAAGCTTTGCAGGCATACACCACAATGGACTACAAACGTGCGTTCGACATTCTGAAACGGACAACCGATGAAGACCCGAACTTTATTGATGCTTGGATGTTGGTAGCCGATATCCGCGAGCAAAACGAACAATACAAAGAAGCATTTGCCTTATACCAAAAAGTAATAGGTCTCAATCCCGAGTTTCAAATTCCTTATTATAAACTGACCAAAACAGCCCTTGATTATGGTGAATATGATACCGCTATAGTGTACATCAATCGGTACATCGACCTCAAGGGAAATCAGATTGACAAGAAAAAGGTAGAAAACCTAAAACTGACAGCAGAGTTTGGCGCAAATGCCATTAAACACCCGGTTCCGTTTGACCCTATCAATATCAAAACAGTAAATACTGCCGATAATGAGTACTTTCCGGGAACTTCGGCCGATGATCGAATGTTGATTTACACCCGGCTGGTAGGCGAACAACAGGAAGATTTTTATGTGAGCATGAAACAAACTGATGGCAGCTGGGGAAAACCCTACAATATGGGCGCTCCCATCAATACTGAGGAAAATGAGGGAACCATTACCCTATCACCCGATGGTCAATATGTATTTTTTACCGGCTGTAACCGTCAGGATGGCCAGGGAAGTTGCGATCTTTACTTCTCCGCTTTGGATGGGGATCAATGGAAAGAACCTAAAAATCTAGGATTCCCGATTAATACCCGCGCTTGGGAATCACAACCTTCATTATCCTTTGACGGTAAAACCATCTACTTCACCAGTGACCGCCCGGGCGGGTTCGGAGGAATGGATATTTGGTTCAGCAATTATACTAAGGGCAAATGGACTGCTCCACAAAATATCGGACCAGAAATAAACACTTCCGGAAACGAACAGTGTCCAATGATTGCCAAAGATGACCAGACCTTATATTTTAATACGGATGGGCGTGTCGGAATGGGTGGTGTAGATCTATTCATTACCCGCAGAAATCCTGACGGACGTTGGGGTAAAGCCGAAAACCTGGGCTACCCCATTAATACCCATGCTGATGAAATTTGTATGGTGCTTACGGCCAATGGTGAAAATGCCTTTTACGTAAGCAAACGCCCCGGAGGTGCAGGAGGACTGGATTTGTATGAATTTAAACTTTATGAAAAAGCACGTCCGAAAAAAACAGGTTATATCAAAGGTGTTGTGTTTGATGCTATCACCAAAAAGAAACTCAAAGCACGCATCGAACTGATTGATCTGGCAACAGCAAAAACTGTTGTAGAAGCCTATTCCAACAGACTTTCAGGAGAGTTCGTCATCTGTTTGCAGGGCAATAAAAATTATGCACTCAATGTTTCCTGTGAAGGCTACCTCTTCCACTCCGAAAACTTCTCTCTCAAAAACCAGTCGGCCACCGATCCGCTTGTGCTGAGTGTGCCAATGTACCCGATTGAAGCCGGTGGTAAGGTGGTACTGAAAAATATTTTCTTTGATGTGGACCAGTATGTTTTGAAAGAAGAGTCGAAAATAGAACTTGATAAACTTGTATCTTTTCTCAAGGCTAATGCTACCCTAACCATTGAAGTGAGCGGGCATACCGACAATACCGGAACCAAGCAGAAAAACCTTGATTTATCACTTAACCGTGCCAAGGCTGTGATGAATTATTTAACTCAACAAGGAATAGCGGCTACACGCCTTACAGCCAAAGGATATGCCGATGCTCAACCAATAGCCGACAATAAAACCGAGGCCGGACGCAAACAAAATCGGAGAACGGAGTTTAAGATAATAAAAAAATAGGTTTCTCCCTATAGCTATCGGGACGCTCAACCTCCGGATGCCAGATACGGGATACCGGTAGTTTGTAAACAGAATTATTTAATCTTACATCTGGTATCCCGTATCCTTTTCTCAATTTTAAGAATATGATAATCAGTCCAAACGTTTCTTTCCCTTCATTTATAAACATCTTCAGACAACTGTTTGTATGGATGGGTGCTCTTCATTTCTTTACGATTAGCTGACATTTGATTGTACGATTTACACTTTGTGTAACGTTTTGGAGGCAAAAAGGTCTAAAGCAAGTTATTCACAAAGCGTCCATCTCAATATAAAATTTACGTTAAACGCTTTAATAATTGATTTTTTATCCTTTTTTTGCTCCACTTTAAAAATGCATAATAACATGAACAAGGTTCAAACTCAAAAACAAGAAAGCAAATTCAAAAGTCTATTTGCTTCATTCGCTATCCCGGTATTAGTAGCCGTTGGTATTTGTATTTACATGTTTGTAATGGGTAACCCTTCAAACTTTGAAGGTGGTGATCCTAAAAACCATCCGGTACAAGAAGGTGTTGGTCACATTTTGGGCCTTATATACAAAGGTGGATTTATCGTACCTATCCTTCTTTCATTGGTGTTGATGAGTATCACGTTCTCAATCGAGCGTTTCCTTACATTGGCTAAAGCTTCAGGTAAAGGTTCTGCTGAATCGTTTGTTCACAAAGTAAAAGCACAATTGGCTGCGGGTAATATCGAAGCTGCTTTGAAAGAGTGTGATGCACAACAAGGTTCAGTAGCAAACGTTGTAAAATCAGCATTGCTCAAATACAGAGAAATGGAAACGGCTTCCGGAATGGATAAGGACCAAAAAGTATTGGCTATCCAAAAAGAAATCGAAGAGTCTGTTTCATTGGAATTACCAATGTTGGAAAAAAACCTAGTAATCATCGCAACCATGGCTTCGGTATCAACACTCGTAGCGTTATTGGGAACGGTAATCGGGATGATCAAGGCGTTCTCGGCTTTGGCAAGTGCAGGTTCTCCTGACTCTGTAGCTTTGGCAAATGGTATCTCAGAGGCGCTTATCAATACTGCATTAGGTATCGGTAACTCTGCTTTGGCTACTATCATGTACAACGTATTCACTACGAAAATCGATAAAATTACCTACACAATTGATGAGGCTGGTTTCACCATTACTCAGCAATTTGCAGCTTCACATAAATAATACCTTTAGGGAAATACAAAGGGCAATAGCCCTGGAGTTTTCAATTTTGTAATCATTTAATTTTAACACAAAATGCCTAAAGTAAAAGTACCTCGTAAAAGCACCAGCGTGGATATGACAGCAATGACGGACGTTGCGTTCCTCTTGCTCACATTTTTCATGCTTGCCACGAAGTTTAAACCCGATGAACCGGTTATCGTTGATACACCTTCATCGGTATCAGAGATTTTATTGCCCGAATCGGATGTTATTCTGTTAACCATAGATAAAGACGGACGTGTATTTTTTGGTGTTGACGGACAACAAACCAAAGAACAACTCATTCAAAAAATGGGAGAACAATACAAAGTTCAATTCACGCCTGCTCAAATTAAAGAGTTCTCGTTGCTATCAACATTTGGTGTTCCTATTGCACAATTGCCTGCTTTGCTTGATATGAAAAGTGAAGACCGTCTGAAAGCGGTTCAACCCGGTATTCCGTGTGATTCGATAACGAATGAGTTGGCTGACTGGATCTGGCAGACACGTTTGCTGAACAATAATGTTCGTGTTGCGGTAAAAGGAGATGGTAAACTGGCTTATCCTAAAGTGAAGCAAGTAATTGCTACCTTGCAGGAAAAGAAAGTGAACCGTTTCAACTTTATTACCAACATGGAAAAACCTGAGTAGTAAAGCGTTTTTAAATTAACAACAACCATTAAACGAAATTATAGATGTCAGAAATAGCAACCGATGGTGGCGGGAAGCATAAAGGCGGGAAGAAGAGAGGCAAGAAAATGTCTACCCGCGTTGACTTCACGCCAATGGTGGATTTAGGATTTCTCCTAATCACCTTTTTCATGCTCACCACGAGTATGAATAAGCCAAAGACAATGGAATTGAATATGCCTGTAAAGGATAAAATTCCTGAAGAAGAGATAAATAAAGTTAAGGCATCACAAGCAATAACATTACTCCTTACCAAGGATGATAAGGTGGTTTACTACTTTATCAATGCTAAAACAGGAGATCCTGAAACTCCGCAAATAACTGATTACAGTAAAGGCGGTATCAGAGCTACTTTATTGAGAGAAAATAAATCACGCAATCCATTTGTCGATTCAATTGCCATTTACAAAGAGCAGCTAAATATTGGAAATATCAATGAAGCTACTTACCGTACAAATGCCAATAGAATTAAAGCATGGAAAGACGGATTGATTGTGGTGATTAAAGCTACTGATAAATCGAACTACAAAAATATGATTGACATTCTGGACGAGATGTTGATTTGCAATATCGGTCGTTACGCTATTGTAGATATCACTCCTCCAGAATTAGATATGCTTAAAACTGTAAACCTGGAATAATCATGGCATTAGGAAAAATAAACATATTCGCCAATAACTGGGTTGATATGGTATTCAGCGGACGAAACCAACAATATGGTGCGTATGTATTGCGCAAAGAAAGCGATAAGAATACCAACAAAGGAATTTTGTACGCTATTGTATTTTTTACATTAGCCGTATCAGCTCCCGTTATCATTAACTACATCGAAGGATTGGTTCCGAAAGATGCAGAGGAAGTAAAAGTAACGGAGGTAAATACGCTCGAAGAGCCACCTCCTGTGGACAAAGACCAACCGCCCCCCCCTCCGGCTGAACCACCTCCACCGTTGAAATCGACAGTGAAGTTTGTACCACCTGAAATCAAACCTGATGAGGAAGTTCCGGATGAACCACCACCGACTCAGGAAGATCTGAAGGAAAAAGATGCTGCGGTAAAAACCGAAGAAGGTGATGCCAATGGAGTAGATGCCAGCTTACTGGAAAGCGGAGATGGCGTTACGGGTGATACCGGACCGGAGATCGTAACCTTTGCTGAACAGATGCCTGAGTTTGAAGGCGGACAAGAAGAGATGATGAAGTACTTCTCGAAAAACATCAACTATCCTCCTGTAGCTCGTGAAAATGGAATCGAAGGAAAAGTTATCCTTTCATTTGTGGTAGGTACCGATGGTAAAATATCACAAATTGAAGTACTGAAAAAACTGGGATGGGGATTGGAAGAAGAGGCTGTTCGTGTTGTGAAATCAATGCCACCCTGGAGACCTGGAAAACAAAACGGTAAACCCGTATTTGTGAAATTTACGCTTCCGGTAACATTCCGATTGAACTAAGACCTTTAACTATAACGATTTTGGACAAAACACCCCAAGACCGTGAATCGAAAGTAGCCATGATCCTGAAATATTTCGGAGTAATCATGGCTATTTTTTATTTCATGATGGCAATAGCCGTAGCGGTACTACCACTATTTGCAGATATTGATACCTCAATAAGGTATATATTTGCGGCCATGCTTTTTTTGTACGGAGCATTCCGATTGTACCGCCTTTTAAAACCATAACACGATGAAACCGATTGGTTATATGATACTGTCTCTCGCTGCTTTTCAATTAGCATGTGGTAATCCTGATAAAACCGCTAAGGATTCCGATACTGCTACCAGTGGAACCATTACCATTGCGGCTGATGAAAGCTTACGCCCCATTGTGGAAGCAGAAATAGAAGTTTTCGAATCCATCTATCCGGCTGCGCATTTTAACGTAATTTATACCAATGAATATGATGCCATGCAATTGCTGGTGAAAGATTCGGCCCGTATAGCCATTACCTCACGTGAATTATTGCCTGAAGAAAAAGCTGTACTTGTTAAAGCTACCATCACTCCCCGTTATGCTCCCTTTTGCAAGGATGCAATTGCTATTATCATGAATAAGGCTTCTAAAGATACTATTCTCAATATGGAACAAGTGAAAGCTATTTTGGATGGAAGCTATTCAACATGGAAAGATATCAATGCCAAAAACAGTGCATCTCCTCTACAGGTTGTATTCGACAGTCCTAAATCAGGTGCCGTGCGCCATTTGAAGGATAGTGTACTCAAAGGAAAGGAATTGGCCAAACATTGTTTTGCGGTAAACGATAACAAAGCTGTGATTGATTATGTTGAGAAAAACAAAAACAGCATTGGAATCATTGGCGTGAGCTGGATCAGCGATCGGGATGATTCCACCAGTAATAATTTCATGAACCGCATACAGGTTGTAGACCTTGTTCCTGCGCATCCTGAAACTGCTGAAGCACCTGCTATGAAACCATTTCAGGCATACGTAGCCCTAAAGCAATATCCATTGTGGAGAACCGTACAAATTACCCTGCGTGAACCGCGTGTAGGTTTAGGCACGGGGTTTGCAAGCTTTGTTGCAAGTGACAGTGGCCAACGCATAGTACTTAAAAGCGGATTGGTGCCGGCAACAGCTCCTGTGAGAATTATTCAATTGAAAAATAACTAAGAGAAAATAAAATACAGATGATGAACATGAAAAAGTTAAGTGTAGTTGTATTGATGGCTGTGAGTTCAATAGCGGCATTTGCACAAACCATTACTGACGGATTACAAGCTTTAGACTTTGAACAGTACGAAAAAGCAAGAGGTATTTTTACCACCCTCACCCAACAAGAACCTGCCGTGGGTGCCAACTATTATTATTTAGGTCAGGCACAATGGAATTTATACAAAGAAAACGAAGCGCGTGTCGCTTACACAGCAGGTATTGCAGCCGACCCAACCAATCCAATGAATTATGCAGGATTGGGTGAATTAGCATTAGAAAATGAAAAAACCGATGAGGCAAAAGCTCATTTTGACAAAGCATTGTCGTTTAGCAGAACCAAAGACGGTCGTTACAAAGACATCAATGCTTTGATTTACGTGGCCAATGCCATGATTTCAGCTGAAACCAAACTGGTGGATGATGCAATTAAACTGGTAGATGCTGCACTTGAAATAGACAAGAAAAATTATAATGCATTGATTACTGCAGGTGATGTATACCTTGAGAAAAACGAAGGTGGAAAAGCTGCAACCATGTATGAAAATGCAATTTCATTGCAAAAAAATAATCCAAAAGCTTACACGAGAGTATCAGGAATCTGGTTGCGTGTAAAAAATGCAGAAGCTACCAAAACAGAATTAGACCGTGCATTGGCAATTGACCCTAACTATGCTCCTGCACTGAAAAACCTTGCCGAGTTTTATTCGCAATCCAAACAATACGAAAAGGCGAAAGAAACTTTCCAGAAATATCTGCAAAACTCGGAGCCTAGTAATGCCAATAAAGCACGCTTCGCGCGTATCCTGTTCCGTAGCAAAGAATATGGTGAAGCATTAACCGTTATTACCGATTTGCAACAAACAGACAAGTCTGATTTGTACTTATTCCGTTTGTCCGGTTACAGTTACTATGAAGTAGGCATTGAAACTAAAGACACTACTAAATTCCGCTCAGGAATAGACGCATTGGAGTTCTTCATGGCCAATATTGATGTCAAAAAAATATTGTCAAATGATTATGAGTACTTAGGTAAATTGTATTCTAAAGTGAAGGGGAAAGACAGTTTAGCCGTATTGAATATTGCTAAAGCAATTGAGATGGACCCGAGCAAAATTGAATTGTATAAAGATGCTGCTACCATTTACAACAATATCCGAAAATTCGATATGGCCGTTACTGCATTGGAAAATTATATGTCTAAAGCCTCCAAAACAACTGTTGCGGATTATTTCTTGTTGGGTAAAGCTGCCTTCTTTGCAAAACAATACCCAAAAGCTGACACCGCATTTGCTAAAGTAAATGAGATGAAACCTGACTATGCTGAAGCCTATTATTACAGAGCTAGTGCGGTAGCAACCCTTGATCCTGATTTCAAAACACCCATTGCAAAAGACCTATGGGAAAAATACTTAAGCTTAACAGAAGCTACTCCTGACAAATACAAAAAGAACATTATAGGTACCTACTCAAATTTGGCGACTTATTATATTCAAACAGATAATCAAGCAAAGGCCAAAGAATATTATACTAAAGTATTGGCAATGGATCCTGAAAACAAGGAAGCCAAAGAACGAATCAAATTGTTAAAATAAAAAAAAGCGACCCTAGTGTCGCTTTTTTTATA
>JAZKGH010000135.1:0-2580 GCA_040386055.1 Bacteroidota bacterium | reverse complement strand
CTTCACGACTCCAATCGAAAGAGAAACCTATTTTTTCGAGTTGTTGAATATAGCCTGCTAGAGTTTCCACTTTAGGCACGGCCTGTTCTGTTCGTTGTTTCGTTTTACCCATTATCTCAAGTTCCAATACTAAATCGGAAACAGCCGGTACACCTAACATTTGCAATGGCGCTTTCATTTTGTGTGCTGTTGTCGCCATCTTATCCCAATCTCCATTGGCCGCTAGAGTTCTCAATTCAACTATTTCCGGAAACGTATTCGTCAGAAACATCGAGAGCATTTCTTTAATAAAAGCCTGATCGCCTCCGGAAATAGTTTCAAGATATGTAAGATCCAATTGAATCATATTTGTTGATTTGGTGCTCAAGTATACAAAAATGTTACTACTTTTGATACCAATTTATGAATAAAGGCATTTGTAGCTTAAGTAATATCCCCCTTCGCAAAGAAGATAACAGCCGGAGTGAAATTGTTTCAACACTGTTGTTTGGTGAAATGTTTACCATAGAATCCAATGAAGGAGGCGAATGGACACGAATCAAAACTACCTTTGACGCATACGAAGGTTGGGTTAGCAGCAAACAAATTACCATGCTCACCACCGAACCTATTTCCTTTACTCCTGTCAGTGATTTTCCGTTTGCCATCATTCAGGCCATACCTGGTTTTATCATGGCTCCCTATGGAAGTTTGCTGCCCGATTATGACGGGACCAATTGTTATATCAATGGAGTAGCTATGGAAGTCACAAACAAACAAACAACACAGACAGCCAAAGACATCCGATATATCAGCCGTCAATTTGTAAATGCACCTTATTTATGGGGCGGGAAAATGCCTTTTGGAATTGATTGCTCAGGGTTTACACAAGTTATATTCAGGAGTATTGGCATTGCATTGAAACGTGATGCTTACCTGCAAGCTGAACAGGGAACAACCATTGCTTTTTTGGAGGAAACACAAACAGGAGACCTCGCTTTTTTTGATAATGAAGAAGGGCAAATTACCCATGTAGGCATTATGCTCGACCCGCACTCTATTATTCATGCATCGGGCCGCGTGCGTATTGATAATATTGATTCCTATGGGATTTTAAATGCTGAGAACCGTAACTATTCTCACAAACTCCGTATCATCAAACGTGTGCTATCTTAAAACTTTAAAAACCCTAACTCGTTCTTATATTAAATACTTTAAACACTAACCATAATATGGCATTACAAAAAGGAGATCAAGCTCCGGCATTTAAATTATTCAACACCTTCAAAAAGGAAGTTTCATTGGAAGACTTTAAAGGTAAAAATCTTATTGTACACTTCTTTCCTCAAGCATTTACAGGTGTTTGCACCACACAGTTGTGTACCGTTCGTGATGCTATTACAATGTACAAAAACGACAAGGCCGATGTTGTAGCCATCTCTGTGGACTCTGTATTTACATTGATTAAATTCAGAGAGGATCAAAATTTACAGTTTGATTTGTTATCCGACTTTAACAAGGAAACATCAACTACATATGGAGCTTTACATGATGTTTTTACAGCATTTGGAATGAAAGGTGTATCTAAACGTGCGGCATTTGTGATTGATGCAACCGGAGTGATTCAATATGCGGAAGTATTGGAAAGCCCGGGCGACTTGCCAAATTTTGCTGCTATTAATGAAACATTAGCTTCACTTTTATCAGCAACTGCTTAATATTTTTATATTTTAGATCCCGATCCAACCCGGTCGGGATTTTTTTTGCCCTTTGAATGACCTTTCTTCCATATAACATACAGGCATCACCAGTCCTGTAAAACAAGTATTGCTAATCTCATATCTTGAGCCTACTTTTGAGTTAAATGGTGGTCAAGAAATCCTTTCTGATACTGATGATTTTATGTTACCTCACACCAGCAATCGGAGTGACGGTGAACATCCATTTTTGCGGCAGTAAACTCTCCTCTTTTTCATTCAACTTTCAACAGCAGGAACACTCTTGTGAGTGCGGACAAAGGAAAATGAAAAGCGACTGTTGCCAGGATAAAACGGCTTCCATCAAATCCGTAACCGATCAGGATATTGACAGTTTTACTTCACATAGTATTGGTAACAAAATTCTCTCTGTTAAACAGTTGTTTTTTGTCCAACGTCAATATGACCCAATCGTTCACCGGGAATCAAAACATATTCGTTTTGCGCACCCTCCTCCCTTTCAAAAAGGTATTTCACTGCACCTCTTAAACAGGGTGTTGCTTATTTGATATTTTCTTTCTACCAGGCATTCAGTATGCCTTGCTATCTATAACCGTCAATAGAATTGTTCTGTTGACGACTCTTTCATTGTCCAAAATGATGGCCGGTGAATCTTTTAAATTTCATATTCAATACCAACAAACTATCAATATTATGATGATCAAGTCTATTTTATTCTCAACTGCATTGACACTTACAGTAATTGTTTCCAATGCTCAAACGATTCCTAATGCAAGCTTTGAAAGCTGGACCAATAGCGGCACTTATGAAACACCTGATGGTTGGGCTACTCTGAATGCTATGACTTCACCGGCAAGTGTATATACTGCCACCAAAGGAGCTC
>JAZKGH010000134.1:0-6256 GCA_040386055.1 Bacteroidota bacterium | reverse complement strand
GGAATACGCTGCCTGCGGGTTAAACAACGGAGAATTGTTGAACGCATCATACCGTAACGAAAAGTTGAATCCTTTGAATTTATAATTCATAAATAACCACGCATCCGTTGACGATTTCTCTCTCAAATACTGTGTTGTTGATGCCCCGATCCGGTCATCACGAACATAAAACTGATTGTTGGTTTGAAAGTTTCCGGAAAATTCACCTTTATCTTCTTTGGGTTGCTCACCGTCAGTTTGCGCCATTAACAGATTGAGGTAAACAAAAAACAAGGCAACGAGTAGTAGTATTTTTTTCATGCAATAATTATGTATTCTACCTTCATGAAAATGAAACACTTAGGTTAATCTTCAAGAGCGGATAGTCTTGCAAAATATGAAAAATAAGGTAATCACAAAAAAAGCCTTGTAGCATCCTAACTACAAGGCTTTTCTGAAAGGCCGGACCATATGGTCAAAAGATTATTTGGTTAGAATCGGAAGCGCTCCATATACTCTCACACCATCCACAAAATAAGCCGTTCCTGCTTGTCCTGCGTTGCGAATATTGGGAATTTCACCTGAACGGGATTCTACTCCTGCAACGGTTGATGCCACGCCATTAACGTCTTTTCGTGCCATACGGGTCAGTTGTTCCGAATCATACGTTTGGCCGGTGGATTGTATTACATTATTATTTTTACTCTCGTAGTAAACAGTACCGGATGTCTGCCCTGAATCCTGAGGAATTTCGTTACGTTGTTGTTTAGGGTCATATGCTTTACCCTCCATTGTTTTCATACCTCTTTGAGCAAAACTCAATACAGGTAATCCAATAGCTACCAGTAATATGATGAATGTTTTCATAGCCGGGTTAATTAGTAGGTTAAAGGTACTGATTTTTAGGATATAAAAAAAATCCGTTGTCACAAAAACAACGGATTTTTTATCATTTAGGATACTATTAAGATTACATATGAAGCGCTCTGTTTCCTGTAGCAGCCAAAGCAGCCTCTTTCACGGCTTCTGCATATGTCGGATGGGCGTGACTCATACGAGAAATATCTTCGGCACTTGCACGGAATTCCATCGCAGTGACAGCTTCTGCAATCAAATCGGCTACGCGCGGGCCAATCATATGAACACCTAATACCTCATCTGTTTCGGCATCGGCCAGAATTTTCACCAAGCCATCAATATCTCCACTGGCTCTTGCTCTTCCTAATGCTCTCATTGGGAAAGATCCAACTTTATATTTAGCTCCTGCTTTTTTCAATTCTTCTTCGGTTGCTCCCACTGCAGCAACTTCCGGCCAGGTATATACAACACCCGGAATCAGGTTATAGTTAATATGTGGTTTTTGTCCGGCCATTGTTTCGGCTACAAATACACCCTCTTCTTCTGCTTTATGGGCAAGCATTGCTCCTTTTATGACATCACCAATAGCATATACTCCTTTTACTGAAGTTTCCAGATGTACATCCGTTTCAACACGGCCGCGCTCATCCGCTTTTAACCCGATATTTTCCAATCCCAAACCATCTGTATAAGCTCTTCTTCCAACTGATACCAGACAGTAATCACCGGTAAACGTTACTTCTTCACCTTTTTCATTATCGGCTACTACAGTTACTTCTTTACCTTTGGTTTTAGCACTTTTCACCTTATGGTTAAAATGGAATTCAAATCCTTGCTTACGCAATACACGTTGTAATTCCTTACCCAACGCACCATCCATTGTGGGGATAATACTTGATGTATATTCAATCACCGAAACTTTAGCACCTAAACGGGCATATACCGAACCTAATTCCAATCCGATAACACCACCACCAATGATGATCATATGTTTGGGAACTTCTGTCATGTTTAACGCCTCAGTAGAAGTGATCACGCGTTTTTTGTCAATTTCAATACCGGGAAGGGATGACGGTTTTGAACCTGTGGCAATAATTACTTTATCGGTTTCCAGTTCCTGTGTTTGTTCTCCTGTAACTTTAATTTTGTTTTTGGTCACGAATGAACCAACTCCTTTGTAAACATCCACTTTGTTTTTCTTCATCAGAAAATCAATACCATCACAGGTTTGTTTTACCACACCATTTTTGCGCTCAATCATTTGTTTCAGGTTTACCTTAATATCACCGTTGATATCAATACCGTGTGTGGTAAATGTATGAACGGCATTGTGGTAGTGTTCTGAAGAATCCAGCATTGCCTTAGACGGAATGCAACCTACATTTAAGCAGGTTCCTCCAAGTGTAGAGTATTTTTCAATCAAAGCAGTCTTCATTCCCAACTGTGCGCAGCGAAGTGCCGCTACATATCCACCCGGGCCTGATCCAATAATGGTTACATCGTATTTCATGTTACTTGTTGTTTTGCTCCAAAGCGATAATAGAGCTTCGGATTTTTGTGCCGCAAAGTTAGCAGCGAAACTGTTTTAAACAAAAAGTACCTGATAATTACTTTGAAAGGTCAATTGCCTTAACATGAGGAGTATGTAAATTAAAATACCCATACCCATTGCTGATATTTGTTGGAAGATTCACCACTTCTCCTCTTATTTGGTTCACCAGCGTATTGTATTTTTTCTGTGCTTTAAGAAACTCATAATACCCCTGAGAGATATTAGACAATGCCACTGCAAACGTATCCAGTTTGTTATTCGTAAAGTTTTTAGTGATGCTGTATTGTCCACCCTGAATATCCGATTCACTGATCAAATCATAATCCAATCGCTGCTCCAACATACGTTTGGCAATATAATCCACGTCTGCAGGATTGCGTGGTAGCGAATCCCTGCGATTGTCTTTTGTATAATAATTCACCACATACCAATTACCCATTCCCGGTAAATCGGTAAAGGCATAATGAATGGTATATTCTGTTTCCTTTTGAGGATTGCGTACTACACCAACCGTATCAAAACGTACCTGTGGCAACATCACCGTTTGAGAGGAAAGGGTATGGCCTTTCTCTGCATCTGTTACTTGCAAAGTATAGTTAGCATAATCAACTGGTGTAAGTTGTTCGGTTGCATACACTCCCGGTGACATTTCCGTTAATGTAATTTGCCCGCCATCTCTGGTCAATTGTACGAATGCTCCCTTTACCAAAAGTTCTTCAGGCAGAGGCCGGATGCTATCCGACAGGGTCGCTCTTTTATCACTCAAGGCACTGAATGTGCGGCTCAATGTAAGCACTAAAAAGCCACCTTCTACCTGCTGCGATGCAACCGCAATTTTTCCGGGAGCTTGTGGAACATTCAGTTCAATAGCGTCAGGTTTACAGGAAAACATGAATAGAGAGATGAGAAAAAAAACAAGTATGTTATTCATGATACTAGAATTTAAAATTGTAAGCAACCGATGGAATAAAACCGAATAATCCAACCTGATTATATTTCATGCTTCCGTCACTGTTTTTATCAATTCGGATACGATAGGGTTGTGTTTGATTGTACAAATTATATGCTCCTACATGCCATTCTCCTGAATACCGTTTATGAGATTTACACTTAATCACCATGTTTACATCCAACCGGTGTGATAATGATAATACAACTGCATTGCGTTTGCTGTAAATGGGTAATGCATTCACATCCGTATAACTTCCATTAGGCATCAGGTACTTACCAATAACGGGAGTAAACCTTGAACCTGTTGCAAACGTCCACACTGCCGAAAAAGTAATCCTGCTGCTGTATTCATAATTGGCAACTACCGAAAGATCATGTCGCCTGTCGTAACGCGCGTAAAAAGTTTCACCACCGTTCAGTGAATCAAATTGCCTGTTGCTGAACGACAATGTATATCCCAGCCAACCATTCCATCTGCCTTGTTTTTTGTGCAATAACAATTCTACACCATATGCTTTCCCGGATCCCTGAATAAGATCAGCCTCAATATTATTGTTGAGCAATGAGACTGTTCCTTCTTTGTATTCAACCAAATTATTCATCCATTTGTAATACGTTTCAGCCGAAAAAAGAAGGTGATGCTTTTCCCATTCTTTCACATAACCTAAGGTAATTTGTTTTGACGTTTGCGGTTTGATATTGGAGGAAACAGGGTACCACAAATCCGTTGGCATTGTTGAAGATCCCGTCACTAAATTGATGTACTGACTCATATGTGCATACGATGCTTTAAGTGTTTGTGAAGATGTTAGTTTGTAACTTAGATTAACCCGAGGTTCTGCATTACCATAAAATGTTCTTCCCGTTAAGGCCCCCGAATACCGTATTCCATAATTTGTTGCAAACCGATGGGTAATGGTCTGCTCATTCATAACATATACTGCCATTTCCCGCATTGAAAGATGCTGCCCATCACTTGGCCGGATGCTTTCATTAAAATTCCCCTTTACCCTGGATACGTTTGGGCGGAAATAGCGGTTATTCAATTCTCCCCCAAACTTTATATGATTGCTGTTATTGAAATAATAATCTTCATTTATTTTTATTGCTATGTCCTGAATATAGGATTGTACCAACAACTCATTTTGATTAATGCGGTTATTCAATTCATAGGCAAAGCGACTGTGAACAAGGGTAACATTCTGAAACATTTTTTGTGAAGCATAAGTATGATTCCACCGTGCGCTTAGGGTTGCATTTACAAGTGTTGTTGAAAAATCGGCATCATATACTTTAGATGAAGCAGCCTCATTATCACCTCCAAATTTTAATACATCCTTGCCGTTGTATGCACTCAAATAAAACTGATCTTTATCGGAAGCGCGCCAGTTAATTTTACCATTCACATCATAAAAATAGAACGGTAAATTTTTCCCAACCATCTTGTATACCTGATCAACATAGGTTCTGCGAGCGGATACAATAAAGGACAATTTACCTTTGATAATAGGTCCTTCAACACTCAGTCGCGTTGACAATAATCCTATCCCTCCATTTACTTCCATCTTTTTCATATTTCCATCCTTGGTTTTGATATCCAGAACAGAAGAGAGCCTTCCGCCCACATTAGACGAAAAACCGCCCTTTTGCAGTGTAACATCTTTAATTGCATCCGAATTAAATACCGAGAAAAAGCCAAGCAGATGAGAGGCATTGTAAACCGGAGCTTCATCTACCAGCACCAAATTCTGATCTCCGGAACCACCGCGCACCAGCATTGATGTGCTGCCATCGCTTCCCCGTTTAATGCCCGGCATGAGTTGCAGCACTTTCACAATATCTTTTTCACCACCCAATACAGGAACGGTTCCAATTTGTTTTAAATCCAAATGTGTAAAACCTGTTTGCGAAACCGATATTTCATCTTCCTTATTTTTAGCATGAACCACAACTTCCTGCAGTGTTTGTTTTTTCTCAGATAATGAAATGGCTAGCGGAAGTGGAGTACCCTGTATGATCTGAATTTTTTGCTCTTCATATCCAACATACATAAACCGAAGGGTGCAAGGCATTTTGATATCCAGAGAGAAATAACCATACACGTTACTAATCGTTCCTTTTGAAGCATCCTCACAAGACACTGATACTCCAATTAACAATTCACCCGTAGCTGCATCTGTAACCACACCACTTACCGTTTGTTCCTGTGCTGATGCAGTAATCACACAACATATCATCAGCAATAAGAATACTTTTTTCATCATGAGTATAAGACCTGCAACTACCTTATTACCCCTATGACCTATATAAAAAAAGCCCCGATTTTCGGGGCTTTGTGGTGTTACATCCGCTTGCGAAAGCTGGCATAATAACTGGTTACAAAGAGGAATACAATTCCTACAAATGCTACAATGATCTCATTCATACTCTGGTTTATTTAAGTAACACTTTAATAGTTCGTTCAGCTGTACCCTGCGCTATTTTAATAAAATAAACTCCTTCGGGAAGAGCAGCTGTTTCCCAGTTTACACGATGCAGACCTGCATCAAATTTTTCAGTATCAGCCAATATTTCTACTCTTGTACCAAGTACATTGTATACAGCAATATGTGTACTACCAGTCTGTTTTTGTTCAAACTCAATATTGGTTACACCAAATACCGGATTAGGGTAAACATTTGCTGTTATGCGAGGTTCATCCTGCTCAAAAAAACCTGTACTTCCTTTTGCAAAACTTAATTCATCAATAGTTAATACAGAGCCTATATGTAAGTCGTTATGGCTGGTTAAAATATTGATGCTTGCACTATCGGGTACAGAATCCTGAAAATACTGAACTGTAGCCGTGAAAGGTGTATATACGTTCACTTTTTTTGCACCTATAAATTCACCAAACCCGATATTCATTCCGTTACG
>JAZKGH010000133.1:0-3671 GCA_040386055.1 Bacteroidota bacterium | reverse complement strand
AGTAGGATCGGTACATACCGGAACTGTTATGAAAGTAGATGAGAAGAGTGCAACAATCGCTCTGCCTTACGGTGTAGAAGGTTACGCTCCGATCAAACAATTGACTAAAGAAGATAAATCAATTGCTAAAGAAGATTCAGTACTTGAGTTTAAAGTAACCGAATTCAACAAAGAGAACAAACGTATCGTAGTTTCTCATACATCAGTATGGAAAGCAGATAACGAAGTGAAAAAAGTTGAAGAAGTAAAAGCTAAAACTGAAGAGAAAGAAAAAACTACGAAAGCAGTTAAAAAATCTAACGAATCACAAGAGAAATCAACATTTGCTGACGTAGAAGGTTTAGCAGCATTGAAAGCTCAGTTGGAAAAAGGAAACGATAACAACTAATCGTTGTTCTTTTGAACACATACAAATCCCGGCCAGTTGGTCGGGATTTTTTTTGCTCCAAGGTTTTTAGTTTGTTAGAAAATAATGAACGACTATGGGAGATCATTCCGAATAAAGTATACTTGTGGTATGAATTACTTTTTAGTTAAATCAGAGCCCTTCAAATACAGTTGGGATCAATTTGTAAAAGACAAACAAACGGTATGGGACGGTGTGCGCAATTATGCAGCGCGCAACAACCTGCGGGCTATGAAAAAGGGTGATCTGGTATTTTGGTACCACAGCAACGAAGGTCTGGAAATTGTGGGTATTGCGAAGGTTGCTAAAGAGTTTTACCCAGACCCTACCGCAACGGAAGGAGACTGGAGCGTGGTGGAATTGAAGCCATTCAAAAAACTGAAGAAGCCTGTAACACTTGAACAAATCAAAGCAGACAAGAAATTGCAGCAAATGGATTTGGTTCGTTTGGGAAGGTTAAGTGTTGGCGTAGTTAGGCCTGAAGAGTTTGATCATATTTTAGCATTAGCTGAAACTAAATAAATGCCCGATATATATATCATAGCAGGACCCAACGGAGCAGGTAAGACCACTGCGAGTATGACTATTTTGCCTGATGTATTGCATATCAAAGAGTTCATCAATGCAGATGCGATTGCTGCCGGGATATCTCCGTTTAATGTTGAGTCTGTTGCTTTTCAAGCGGGAAGAATTATGCTGGAACGAATTCAACAACTAATCAATGAAAACCAGAGTTTTGCCTTTGAAACGACTTTAGCCACCCGGTCCTATATTGATTTAGTTAAATATGCTCAATTAAAAGGATACCATGTTACCCTGTTGTTTTTTTGGTTACAGAACCCTGAACTAGCAAAATCCCGCGTTGCTACAAGGGTTAAACAAGGTGGACATAATATTCCACCTGAAGTAATTAATCGAAGATATATAAGAGGTATAAACAACCTATTCAATGATTTCATACATTTGTGCAACGTTTGGACGATATTCGACAACTCAAATACTCATCCGGAATTGATTGCAAAAGGGCTTGGTTCTAGTGAAATCGAAATCATTAACAAATACTCTTTTAAACAACTCAAAAGTTATGTTAAGTAATAAAGAAGTTGAATTATTAATTGCTAAAATTGATGCAGGTGTTAAGCTTGGTGTCCAAAAAGCCCTTGCAAAAATTAGAGCATCTGAAAATCCTTTAGTACCCGTTTTACGAAATGGCAAAGTGGAATGGGTAAATTTGAAAGAGATGAACCAATGAACGGAAAAGTAATTCTCGAAAAAAAACAATTCGACATCACGCTTGACCGCTTGTGTTTCGAACTTATTGAAAAGCATGGTGACTTTTCCGATACTGCATTAATTGGTTTGCAACCACGTGGTATTTACCTTTCACGAAGATTGCATGCACGCATCCAGGAAATTCTGAACACAACAAAAATCCTTTACGGAGAATTGGATATTGCTTTTTACCGGGATGATTTTCGCAGGGGTAATGAACAAATCATTCCGAGTGAATTAAAAATGGACTTTAGTGTTCAGGACAAAAACATCGTACTGATTGATGACGTGTTATATACCGGCCGCACCATACGCGCAGCACTTGATGCCTTAACAGATTTTGGTCGCCCTTCCAAAGTTGAATTACTGGTATTGATCGATAGAAGATACAGCAGACACTTACCGATACAACCTGATTATGTAGGCATGGCGGTAGATTCACGTGCCAATGATAAAGTAAAGGTGGAGTGGAAAGAAACGTCTAAAAATGATGTGGTGCATATTGTAACGAATTAAAGCCTTTTGCTATTGGCGGTTAGCCTTTAGCTTAAAATAAAACAAACAGAATAGCTAACAGCCAAAAGCCAAAAGCTAACAGCCAACCGCCAAAAGCTAACAAATGAAAAAATTTAGTCAACGACATTTACTAGGAATCAAAGATCTCACCAGAGACGACATTGAATTGGTATTTGAAACAGCCGATAATTTTAAGGCCATCATCAACCGACCGATTAAGAAAGTTCCATCGTTGCGTGATATAACGGTCGCCAATATTTTTTTCGAAAACTCCACACGTACCCGCATCTCATTTGAACTTGCACAAAAACGTTTGAGTGCCGATATCGTTAGTTTTTCTGCCTCCTCCTCATCTGTATCCAAAGGAGAAACCCTGATTGATACGGTTAAAAATATTCTGAGCATGAAAGTGGATATGGTTGTGATGCGTCACCCCGCTCCCGGTGCCTGTATCTTCCTTGCCAAACATATTGATGCGCAAATTATCAATGCCGGTGACGGAACACATGAACATCCTACGCAAGCCTTATTAGATGCTTATTCCATCCGCGAAAAACTCGGAAGTGTGAAAGGAAAAAAGGTTGTGATTGTGGGAGATATTCTTCATTCACGTGTTGCACTATCAAATATTTATTGCCTGCAAAAACTTGGCGCTGAAGTGATGGTTTGCGGTCCAACAACTCTTATTCCAAAATATATTGAAAGCCTTGGTGTAAAAGTTGAACACGACTTGATGAAAGCATTGCAATGGTGCGATGTAGCCAATATGTTGCGCATCCAACTTGAACGTCAGGATATTAAATATTTCCCCTCACTACGTGAATACAGCATGTTGTATGGCTTGGACAAAGCCCGACTCGATAGCTTAAATAAAGAAATTGTAATTATGCATCCCGGTCCCATCAACCGAGGAGTAGAAATTACCAGCGATGTTGCTGATTCAAAAAATGCCATCATACTTGATCAGGTAGAGAATGGTGTGGCAACCCGCATGGCGGTTATGTATTTGTTGGCGGGGCAACAATCGTAGTGAAGTTGATACAGTTGACTGGTTAATTGATTTATTAGTTATTGTCTTCTTCGCGCTCTTTATTTTTTGTGCCTTCGAGTAAAAAAGTTGCGGGTTATTTTCCCCATAGCTATCGGTATCCCTTTTACATACTTCTTTCCTTTCTGCACACCACGCACTTAACTATTCAACATAATTAACCAATCAACTCAATTAACAGTCTTCGTACTCTTCCACTTTTTTACATTTCCTGTTCCGATTTAAAATTTCTCTTGACAATTTTATATTAATCGTATATTTGCGATATATATTTAATGTATGGCCATCAACAAAAAAGGAGAATTCTTAACCGATGAAATCAGTTTATCCGATTTCGCACGCACACTCGGACATCCGGCCCGAATTGCCATCTTAAAAACACTTGCCGAGCGGGAAGAATGTATTTGCGGAGAAATCGTAGAAGTACTT
>JAZKGH010000132.1:0-15143 GCA_040386055.1 Bacteroidota bacterium | reverse complement strand
ATGGGTTTACTTACTCTACACATTAAGCCGGCTCTTATTTCTTGTTTGCAATTATTCTTTTCTTGAACAATTCTCCATCTCGTCAATATGTTACACTTTTCTGATAGGGTTGAGGTTTGATACCACTGCCATTTTTTATACCAACAGTTTATTTATCGTATTGCATCTCCTTCCATTTACATTTCGAAAACATCCGGTGTATCAAACTATGTTAAAATGGTTGTTTGTACTCTCCAATACAGTCGCGCTTTTGCTAAACCTTATTGATGCAGGTTATTACACTTTCAGCGGAAAACGCAGCGGTGCAGAATTACTCAGCATGCAAAAAGACATTGTAGATCAGGGAATCCAATACCTAGCGGATTACTGGTACCTAACATTGATATTATTGGGATGTATATGGATACTCATTCGTATGTACCCTAATTATCCAAAAGAAAAACCGGATGCGAAAACTTCTTTGATTATGGAACTCTTATTATTTGTGGGATGTTCCGGAATTCTTTTTTTGGGTGCAAGAGGAAGCATTGGATTAAAACCTTTAAATACACTGGATGCTGCACGCTTAACTCAGCCGGGATTGGCTGCTTTAACATTGAACACACCCTTCCAGTTTATCATGACCGTTCAACAAACAGGTGTTTCTGAAAAAAGATACATGACTGAGCGCGAAGTTTCATCCCTAATTCATTTTAACCACTTTGACTCAACTGCAAAACCCACACATCAAAATATTGTGCTGATTATTGTAGAGAGCCTGGGCAAAGAATATGTCGGCTTGTACAACGATGGGAAAGGATATACGCCCTTTTTAGATTCTCTTGCACTGTACAGCACTGTTTATGAAAATGCATATGCCAATGGCAAACGCTCCATAGAAGGAATTCCTTCCATTATAGCAGCCATGCCTTCCCTAATGGATAATGATTATATGAATAGTTATTATCAATCCAATACATTGATGAGCACAGGTAGCTTATTGCAACAGTTGGGATACCACACATCCTTTTACCATGGAGGCAAAAATGGAACCATGAGTTTTGATAATTTCATATCAGCCACAAAAGCCGGGGATTACTATGGACTGAATGAATATCCTAATTCAAAAGACAACGATGGGAACTGGGGAATTTATGATGAGCCATACTTGCAATACTTTGCTCAACAATTGAATCAGGATACCAAACCTTTTTTTAGCACGCTCTTCACCCTTTCATCTCATCATCCCTATAATATTCCTGCTTCTCAAAAACATCTTTTTCCGGAGGGTTCTTTACCTATTCATAAAACCATAAGGTATCTAGATTTTTCCCTGAAACGTTTTTTTGAAACAGCACAACATATGGATTGGTATAAGAACACCGTTTTTATTATTACGGCCGACCACTCCTCAACTAATGAGCAACCCAACTATGCAAGTGTGGAAGGAATGTATCGTATTCCCATGATTGTATTCAACCCTCAGCATCCCACTCAACAATTTGTTCATAGAACAACACAACAGATTGATATTATGCCGAAAATCCTTCAGATTGCAGGTTACAACAAACCTTACTTTTCGATGGGGTACTCTACATCAGACACAACGGGGTTTGCTATTCAGTACATCAATAATGTGTACCAATTTATCCAGTATCCTTATGTGTTACAATTTGACGGAGAAAAAACAGTGCACTTTTACAAGCTTAATGACAAAGACATCCTGGAAGACTGTAAAGAAGCCGATAGAAAAAATGTGATGGAACGCAGCGTCAAGGCGTTTATTCAGCAATACAATACTGTGTTGATTCACAACAGCACTTCTGCTGGTCATTAAAGTGATTCGCGGATTTTTTTAGGCAGACTTTTAACTACCAACTGATAGGAATCCATAACCATTTGTAACAGGAGCTTATCGTCTACATCCTCATTAAAGGTTACTGTATTCCAATGTATCTTACTCATGTGATAGCCCGGTTGCACAGCACCATAGTTAGCTCTGAATTCTACTGCTTTCTCGGGATCGCATTTGAGATTCACCGACACAGGATTGGATAGAGAAGTTAGTGCAAACATTTTCCCCGCAACTTTAAACACGAGGGTATCATTATCAAAGGGGAATTCTTCGGTAACTGCCGGGAGGTTGATACAATAATCTCTGAGTAATTCGATATGCATGAATCAAATGTACTCCGAAAAATTATTTTTTATCTGTAGCGAGTACCATTTTAATATGGTGTTTGGCACCAATTTGCATCACATCAACCATATCCTGTATTTGCAAATTGGCCGGCAAACGTAATACAACCGTGAGGTCTTCTACATTTTTCTGTTCATTTAGAATCTCTGCTTCCAAATTTAGAAAGTCTATTTCCCGCTGATTAATGAAATAGTGTTTATCTTCCGTTACTGTTAACGAAACTGTTTTTTTACTGAGCGCCTGATTGGCCTGCGATTTAGGTAACAATATCTTAATCACATTTGGATTGGCAACAGTAGATACAATCAGGAAAAAGAGCATCAAGAAAAACATGATATCATTTAGGGAGCCTGTTGCCACCTCCGCATGAAACCTTCTATTTCGTCTTAATCTCATTTACTTGATTTTTGGATACGTTGCAAAAAGGAAAGAGTTTGTTTTTGTACATCCAGTGAAAACCTATCAATAATATGATTGAGCATATGGTATCCTGTATAAGCCAATAAACCTACCACCAGTCCCGATCCGCTACTGATCATCTTTTCGTACAAACCTCCTGCGATGATACCGATACTGATATTATCGGTTAACGAGATATTATAGAAAATTTTGATTACTCCAGAAATGGTTCCGATAAAACCCAACATAGGAGCAATACCGGCTATCAATCCAAGATAACTCAGGTTTTTTTCCATCTCGGCCAACTCAATATTGGTCTGGCTTTCCATCATCGACTCAATCTCTCTGATAGGTTTACCGATGCAAATTAACCCTGATTGAATAATATGTCCCATGGCACCTGTATTGCGTTCGCACAAGGCATTTGCACCCTTTATATTCCCTTCCTCCAATTGGTCAATAATCTGACTGGTAAAGTTGGGTAAACTCTTTGCACGTGCGCGGATATGCATCAGGCGTTCTACAAAAATATAAATGCTAACGAGGGATAAAATTACAATAGGTATCATTACAATACCACCCTTCATTAACAACGACAGCATGCTCTGAGACTGAATATCGGTTGGAGCGGCTGCTGTAATTTGCAATAATATACTGTTCATCTGACTTGGTTCTTATTATTAAATCCAATATTAAGACGTTCAATCCTATATATTTAGTGTGTAAATCTGAACACTTGTGGATAATATAAAAGGCCGTTCTAGTTTTTAGAACGGCCTTTCCAAGGATAAAATGAACCTTAAAACTTAAGCTATTGCCTTTTCAGCAGGTGCTTTTTTATCAAAATCAACTACGATTGGAGTAGAGATACACAATGATGAATAAGTACCAATAACACGTCCTACCAACAATGCGAAGATAAATCCTCTGATGCTTTCTCCACCAAAGATGAAGATAACTACCAATACAAAGAATACAGACAATGATGTAAGGATAGTACGACTCAATGTACTGTTCAATGCAAAATTGATCAGTTTGTTACGTTCTTCACCCGGAGTATCCACTTGTCCGCGTTCTCCTAAACGTTCACGAATACGGTCAAATACAATTACCGTTTCCGTCATGGTATAACCCATAACCGTTAAGATTGCCGCGATAAAGTCTTGTCCGATTTCCAATGAGAACGGTAAGATATTGTCAAAAATGGTGTAGAACGAAAGTACAATCAGTACATCATGGAACAATGCAACTACTGCACCCATACCATACTGCCATTTTTTGAATCGTACAATGATGTAAACAAACATCAATAAACAAGAGAACAAAATAGCCCCATATGCTCCGTATACGATATCCGTTGCTACGGTAGGCCCTACTTTTTGTTGCTGTACAATTTCATATTTAGATCCTACACTCTCTAACCCTTTTGCCAATGTTGTTTCAACCTCTCTATCGGCATTTTCATCCGTATTTTCGATGTGGTATGAAGTTGTAATTTTTAATTGGTTAGCATTACCCAATGTTTGAACTACTGTTTGTGAATTATTAAATACTTTTTCCAGTGAGATCTTCACGTCTTCCGTATTCATTGTATTCTCAAAACGCACGATGTATGTACGACCTCCTTTAAAATCAACTCCTAAATTGAAGCCTCCGTTTTTAAAGTAGAAAATGGTACCAATAATAATTACCGCAGTTGAAATCATGTAGTAGATTTTACGTCTGCCTACGAAATCGAAATGAAGGTTTTTAAAAGCATTGCGGGTAAACTTGGTGTCAAACGTAATTTCTTTTTTGGTAGATAACATCCATTCAAAAATCACTCTTGAGATAAGCACGGCAGCAAACAATGATGAAAGGATACCAATAATCAATGTAGTTGCAAATCCTTGAATCGGACCTGTTCCGAATACATAAAGGATAGTTCCCAGTAATAAGAGCGTAACGTTTGAGTCAATGATTGAAGGCATTGCATGTTTGAAACCTTCCGAAATTGCTTGCGAAATTGATTTGCCTTGAGCCAGCTCTTCACGAACACGTTCAAAAATCAGAATGTTTGCATCCACAGCCAAACCGATAGTAAGTACGATACCGGCAATACCCGGAAGTGTTAATACAGCACCAATGGATGTAAGTACACCCATCACAAAGAATACGTTAATAAACAACACCACATCGGCAACTAAACCTGAGCGGTTATAGTATAATGCCATGAATAGAAATACGGTCAAAATAGCGATTACCATTGAGAGTAAACCTGCATTGATCGCTTCTTGTCCCAATGTTGGTCCTACAACTGACTCACTTGTAATTCTGGCCGGAGCAGGTAATTTACCCGCTTTCAAAATATTTGCTAAGTCACCTGCCTCTTCACTGGTGAATCCACCGGAGATAGAAGAACGTCCGTTCGGAATTTCGTTCTGAACATTCGGAGCTGAGTATACTACATCATCCAACACAATAGCAATACTATGACCCACATTCTCTTTCGTTAATTTAGCCCAGGCACGTCCACCTTCAGCATTCATTGTCATGGATACTTCGGTTTGTCCGTTTTGAGAAATATCTCTGCGTGCATCAACAATTTTATCCCCTTCCATTGAAGCTTTGCCTTCTTTAGAAGTTTTAAGTGCATGTAAAATTACGCCCTCTCCATTTGTTCCAAATCCTTTGTAAGCCCATAAAAAGCGAACATTACCCGGCAATACCGCCTTTACTTCTGGACGGTTCAGGTAACTGTTAATTTTTGCAGTGTCTTTCACCAAAGCCGTTCCACACATTGAACCTTTCGCTATCAACATATTTTGCTCATCAGCATAAGGACGCAACAAGATAAACAATGGATTTTCTTTCGTAAACTCCTCAACACTTTTTTGTGCCGTATCTTTTTTAGCCGAATCCGATTTTACTTCTTCAACTGCCTTTGATCCCAATCCGGCCAATGCACTAGTTGCAGTTGCAGTATCACCTACAACAGCTGTAGAATCCGTTGTTGTTACTCCGTTTTTCTCGTTAGCCAATACTTTCTTCAACATCTCATTTGCTGATGACAGGTATTTGAAGGCTTCAGGATTATCAAATGTTTCCCAGAATTCCAGTTTCGCAGTTCCTTGTAATAATTTACGAACACGCGTAGGATTATCTACACCCGGTAATTCAATCAGGATACGGCCACTGCCTTCCAATTTCTGAATATTCGGTTGTGTTACACCAAACTTGTCTATACGTGAACGAAGAATCTGGAATGAGCGATCAACTGCAAGTTCTGCTTCTCCTTTAATGTATGAAATCACCTCATCATTTGATGAACTTATTTTGATTTTATCCTTGTTGCTTGCATTGGCAAAAATGGCTGCCAATTTCACATTCGGATCCAATTCCGTCATTGATTCACCAAAAAGAGTAACATAATCTTTTCTGCTTTTTTTAATCTTTTCATTGGTTACATCAATCGCCTTGTTGAAGGTTGGATCAGCACTATTGTTCGATAATGAACGAATCAAATCTCCAATAGAAACTTCCATTGTTACGTTCATACCACCTTGTAAGTCCAAACCAAGATTTAATTCACGCTCCTTGCATTGCAGGTAAGTGAATTCAGTAATACCCAAATTATAAACCGGCAAGCGGGCTATAGAGTCTAAGTATTCTCTTTCTTTGATTGGATCTCCGTTGGCAAATTCCTTTGCTTCAGTCTCTACTTTGTTGGTAACCCACGTAAACGATAGCTGGAAAATACACACAAGGGTTAGTGCGATTGCAAACAGCTTTACTGCGCCTTTACTTTTCATTTTGTCTCTGTTATCTATTTTTTAAAATTATTCTCAAGTGTGCTGCTTTCGCTCAAGCATCTTTTCTATTTGTTCCGAAGATTTAGGCTATTGATAAAAATCATACGAAAGCGGGCAAATATAGGTTTTGGCACCACATTTTACAACCTATCTATATATTGTACTTTACTATTTGAAAATGAGTATCATATGTTTATTTCTCCTCTCTCAATATCCACCTGAAGTGATCTTCCACTACTTTCAGGCTGTTTTGGAAATGTGCATTGTTATTGATGAGAATATCTGCTTTGTCTTTGTATGGTTCTAAGTATTGCCTGTAAGCAGGCATCACATGGTTTACCCATTGGTATTGTACAAAATCGGCCGGAATATTTCGTTCTTGTGTATCTCGTTTTAACCTGCGCTCCAATTGCAGATGCTCCTGCGCTTCCACAAAAATTTTCAGGTTAAAATGTTCTGAAATATCTTCTCTGTAAAAGATGAATAAACCTTCGATAATAATGATGGGAGCAGAAGCAAAATGCAACCAGTCACCCATTTGGTCTTCATGCTGAAATCGGTACTCACGTCTTTTAATATCCTTTCCTTCCTTGAGCTGAACCATATCATCATGAAAAGCATCAAGATCCAGGCAATCCGGGAGGTCATAATTAATATGACCGTTCTCGTCTGTTGGTTGTGCGGTAGCCGACTTATAATAGTTGTCCTGCGACAGGATGCATACCTGCGACTTGTCAAATAAGTTCCCGATTTCCTTTAAGAAACTCGTTTTCCCACTTGCACTCCCCCCTGTAACACCTACTATATAAGGCTGCTGATATTTCATTTCCTGTAATTACTTGGTACTGCAATTAGCGCATTTACGCCCAATTTGTCAAACTTTAAATTAACGTGTAGGTTGGCTATTGGCTTTTAGATGTTGGCCCCTAGCAGTAAGCATTTAGTTTCAACTATACATAAACACGATTAACACATCAGCTTTCTATACCTCCTGAACACTCCCGAACAAATATATCTTCCCTAACATCCAAACAAACCATCTTAAACAATTCAAACCATCCCAAACATCTTAAACGCGGGCAGATATGTCACCTCAGCCCTAATATCTATTCTAACCGCATCAAAAGCAGCTACTACCGTTCACCGATTCATCCTGACGGTTAACCGACACTTTTGAAACATTGGAAACTTTTTATCCATAAATAGTTTCCAGTATCAAAAACGTTCTTACCTTTGACCCCGATTTTAGAAAAAGACAAAATGGATGAATCAAAATTGAAAATACTAACAGGAGCCGAAACGCTATTTCTGCGCTATGGTTTTAAGAGTATTACCATGGATGACATAGCCAGAGAATTAGGCATTTCTAAGAAAACGCTTTATCAATACTTTACCGATAAGAACGACCTGGTGAATCAGGCTGTAGAAAATCACTTAGGTCAAGAGAAAGCATTTTGTTTGAATCTGGATGAAACGGAGAAAGATCCGATTGCCTATTTACTGGCTATAAGCAACAATTTCAGCAGCGAGGAGAATCACATCAATCCAGCTGTACTGTATGACCTTAAAAAATACTTTAAGGAAGCATGGGATAAAATTGAACAATACAGCAAAGAATTTATTTACGGACAAGTTCTGCACAACCTTCAACAAGGTAAAAACAAAGGACTATACCGCAAAGAGTTGAATGAACGAATTATTGCACTGCATTATGTACACATGATTCAGTTTATGGTGAACCCGGAAAACTATCATAAAGAAGAACGCAATTTCAATATCGTTCATAAAGAATTAATGAGTTACCACTTACATGGTATTCTCACGGAAAAAGGACTTAAACAATTAGACAAACTACTAAACCAACCACAATAAACTCAATATGAAGAAAGCCGTTTATCTTTTACTTACCACTTTGCTCAGCATGCAGGTATTTGCTCAGCAAAAAGAGGTGCAGCGCTTCTCGCTTAAAGAAGCTGTTGATTATGCAAAAAAGTATAACCTAACGTTAAACAATGCACGTCTTGACCAAGATTATGCCCACCAGCAAATAAATGAAATCCGGGCAATAGGATTGCCTAAAATTGATGCATCCGGACGTTTTACATACACTCCACAAATACCTTATGTCGGCATTAAAAATCCGGGATTTTTCGGTCCGGAACCAACCATTAAATTTCCACAAGGGATTGACTATTCTACAGCTTTAACAATTAGCGCGTCACAACTCTTATTCGATGGAAGTTTTTTGATGGGATTAAAAGCTGCTAAAGAATTTTCAATGTTGTCAAAATATGGTGTAAAAAAGGCTGAGTATGATGTAGAAAATGATATCATTAAAGCTTACTGTATGGCACTTATAACCGAAGAAACAATGATACTCACGGACGCAAATATTGCTACCCTTGAGAAAACACGAAATGATCTGAAAGCGGCTAAGGAAGTGGGTTTGGTTGAATCAACAGATTATGAAAGAATAAATCTTAGTTACTCCAATTTACTTATCCTCAAAAAACAGCTAAGTGATGCCCGCCAACTTTCCTACTATAGCCTGAAATTACAAATGGGTATGAATGTTAAAGACTCAGTTATATTAAGTAATGACTTGAAATCGCTGTACGAAAATGCTTCAGCAGAACCTGAAATTGCCCAAACTATTGACTACAACAAAAGACCCGAATACCAAATGTTAACGCAACAGAAAAGGATGAATGTGCTTGATAAAAAGCGATATCAATATGGATATGCACCTACTATTGCCGCTTTTGCTCAACATCAGCAAAATGCTTTTGGTGTGGATCTTTCAGGAGCATTTGCTCCATTTTATCCAGGTACTTTTGTGGGTTTAAATGTAACCCTCCCGATATTTGATGGATTAAACAAACAAGCAAAAATTCAACAGGCAAAAATAAATATCACAAAATTAGATCGTCAAACCATACAGTTTGAAAATGCCATTGAAATGGAAGTTCTTTCTGCAAAAATGACCTATAGCCGGACCAAGGAGCAACTCGTGACCTTAAAAGAAAACTCCGATTTGGCAAACACCATCTACAAACGCATAAATCTTAAATATCAAAACGGTATGAGCTCTAGCCTGGATGTAATCTCTGCAGAGAAAGATTTAAAAGAAGCTCAAAAAAATTATTTAAACGGAGTTTACGACCTGCTTGTTGCCCGTGCTAATTTAAAGAAGGCCTTAGGCCAATAATAACAACCATTAAAAAGAAAAAACATCTATATGAAAAACATAACAATCATTTCCACTACAATTATCCTTGCAGGATTTTTGGCCGCATGTGGTGACTCCAATTCGGCTGAGGCAAAAAAAGCTCAACTCGAAAAACTCAAAACACAACAAACAGAAATCACTGCTCAGATTGCTACACTACAAGACGAAATTCTTGCAATGGGAGATAGCTTAACCAAAGAAGAAGACCGCTCAAAGGTGATTGCTCTTACAACTGTTACTAAACAAAATTTCATTCACGCAATAGATGTACAAGGTCGTGTTGATGGCGATGAAAACATTACATACAGTGCAAAAGTGCCAAGTGTTGTTACTAAAATCAATGTGAAAGTTGGACAACATGTTAGCAAGGGAACTATCTTAGCCGAGCTTGATACTAAAGTATCGAAAGCACAATTGGAAGCATTGAAAAAACAATACGAACTGGTAAATGTACTTTTCGAAAAACGCAAAGAATTGTGGGATCAAAAAGTAGGTAGTGAAATAGAATACCTGCAAGCTAAAAATCAAAAAGAAAGCTTGGAAAAACAAATGGATGCCGCAAAAGAAGGTTTAGATATGTATTATATCAAAGCTGACTTTAATGGTACCGTAGATAACGTTTCAATTAAATCCGGTCAAAATGTTGCCCCGGGCATTCCATGTATTACGGTTGTAAACCCTGATGCATTAAAAGTAAAAGCAGATTTATCGGAAGCCTACTCAAGTCTTGTTAAAACAGGTGATGCCGTAAGTATCACTTTCCCGGATATTCAAAAAACGATCTCAGCAAAGGTGAGCTATTCATCAAGAACTATTGATCCGATGACACGTACCTTTAATGTAGAAGTTAACCTGACAAATGATAATGATTTACATCCAAACATGGTTGCCGAAGTAAAAGTAATTGATTACAAAAACGCAACCGCCATTGTAGTTCCAATTAATGCTATTCAACAAATAGATGGACAAGACATCGTGTTTGTTGCCATTAAACAAGGTGATAAATTAATTGCCAAAAAACTAACAGTTAAAGTTGGTAAACAATACAATGGTTTAAGCGAAATTTTATCGGGCTTAAACGAAGGTGATCAAGTCATTTCAATTGGCTTCCAGGATTTAACCGATGGACAAATCGTTAAACTATAATTAATAGTTAACCTATTTAATATAACTTATTATGCAAGATTCAAATAAAGGCTTTTTCATATCCAACTGGAGTATCGATAACAAAACAAGTATATTCATACTTACTGTTATCATTACACTGGTAGGTTTGTTCTCCTACAATAGTTTACCAAAGGAGCAATTTCCGGAGGTTAAATTCCCAAGTATCCTGGTAACAACCGTGTACCCGGGTACTGCTCCGAATGACATGGAGAAATTGGTTACTAAACAACTTGAAAAACAATTAGCAACCATCACAGGTGTTAAAAAAATAAAGAGTAATTCTGTTCAGGATTTCTCCGTTATAAATGTTGAATTTAACACTGATCAAAATGTTGATTTAGCATTGCAACGTGTAAAAGACGCGGTAAGTAAATCGAAAAATGATTTACCCGATAATTTACCACAAGATCCTCAGGTAACAGATATTGATGCTTCTCAATTCCCAATTATGCAAGTGCATATCAGTGGCGATTTGCCATTGGACAAAGTGAAGAAATTTGCGGATCAGCTGCAAGATGAAATTGAGGGCCTCAAAGAAATTACGGAAGCCAGGATGTCGGGGGAATTGGAAAGAGAAATCCAGATTAATGTTGATATGTACAAAGCCGAAGTGGCACATATTACATTAGCCGATATCAGAGGAGCTGTTCAATACGAAAACATGACCGTTAGTGGTGGACTTGTTGATATGGAAGGTTTGAAGCGTTCCATTAGTGTAAAAGGTGAATATAAAGATGCAAACAAAATTGGCGACATTGTGATTCGTGGACAAACGGGTGCAACTGTATACCTGAAAGACATTGCCGAAGTAAAAGATGATTTTAAAGAAAAGGAAAGTTTTGCCCGTTTGGAACATAAAAATGTAATCACTTTAAATGTTATCAAAAAAAGTGGTGAAAACTTAATTGAAGCATCCGATAAAATTGCCGAAATCACTAAAAGATACGAAAATGATATTTTCCCCGAGGGTCTAAAAATTACCATTACCGGAGACCAATCGTCTGAAACACGTACAACACTTCACGATATGATTAATACAATCATCATCGGGTTTATTCTGGTTACCGTTATTCTGATGTTTTTTATGGGAGCAACCAATGCAATTTTCGTTGCAATGTCAGTTCCATTGTCATGTGCAATTGCCTTTATGGTTTTCCCAATGATTGGGTTCAAACTAAACTTCATTGTATTGTTCTCTTTCTTACTCGCCTTGGGTATTGTAGTGGATGATGCCATTGTGGTTATTGAAAATACACATAGGATTTTTGCTAATGGAAAAATGCCGATTAAAAAAGCCGCAAAAATAGCTGCCGGAGAAGTGTTTATACCTGTATTTGCAGGTACCATGACCACCCTTGCTCCTTTTATTCCTCTTCTGTTCTGGCAAGGTGTAATTGGTAAATTTATGTACTTTTTACCTGTAACATTAATCATTACGTTATTAGCATCCCTAATTGTTGCTTACATTATTAACCCGGTATTTGCTGTTCAATTCATGAAAACTCATGAAGAAGAAGATAAAGTAAGATCAAACAAAAAAGGTTTTAAAATCACCTCAGTTGTTTTTGCCGTCATTGCATTGCTATCCTATTTAATGGGCAATTTCGGAACAGGAAATTTCATAGTGGTAATGTTTGGTTTGTACTCGCTAAACCGTTTTGTATTGTGGAAATGGATCAAAAACTTCCAGGATGTTCGCTGGCCGAAAGTTCAAAATTTCTACAAAGGAATTATGGAATGGGTATTACAAAAAAGTCGTCCGGTATGGATGCTGGTAGGAACATTTGTGCTATTCATTTTCACTTTTATTCTTACCGCAATTGTTTCGCCAAGTGTTGTATTTTTCCCTAAATCAGATCCTAACTTTATTTATACATACATAACGTTACCAACAGGAACATCGGCTGCTTATACCGATTCGATTACAAAAATTGTTGAAGACAGAGTATATAAAGTGATGGGTGATAAGAACCCAATGGTTGAATCGATTATTGCAAATGTTGCTATTGGAGCAAATGATCCTTCGCAGTTTGAATATAACTTCAGTGCAACACCTCATTTAGGAAAAGTAACCGTAGCATTTGTTTCGTTTGCAGACCGTAATGGAGAATCAACACGTCCGTATCTGGATAAAATACGTCAGGCTACCAAAGGTATTGCCGGTGTTGAGGTTATTGTAGATCAGGAAAGCGGTGGTCCGCCAACAGGTAAACCTATTGCAGTAGATATTAAAGGTGATGATATTAACCAATTGGTTACTGTAGGAGCTGATATTAAACGTTATTTAGATTCGTTGGGCATACCCGGTGTTGAGGAATTAAAATCGGATGTACAATCAAGCAAACCTGAAATTGTGGTTGAAGTAGATAGAGAACGCGCAAACCGCGAAGGTATCAGTACTGCACAAATTGGTTTGCAATTGCGTAGTGCCATTTTCGGTTTGGATGATCCTAGTAAATTAAAAGATGCCAATGATGAATATCCGATTCAAATCCGTTACCAGGAAAACCAACGTAACAATATAAGTGCATTGATGAACCTGAAAATTATCTTCAGAGATATGAATATGGGAGGTCAAATTCGTCAGATTCCGTTATCATCAGTTGCAACAGTACGTTACGGAAATACATTTGGAGGTATCAAACGTTACAACGAAAAACCAATTATCACACTTTCATCAAATGTGCTGACAGGTTTTAATGCTAACGAAATTGTAGGCAAAATTGATAAGGCTCTAAAACGTTATGATTTACCGCAAGGTGTAACTGTAAAAATGGGAGGTGAACAAGAAGAACAAGCAGAGACAGGAGCATTTTTGGGCGGAGCCCTATTGAGTTCATTAGGATTAATCTTCCTGATTTTGGTTACTCAATTTAACTCCCTATCAAAACCACTTATCATTTTAAGCGAAATATTACTTTCACTGATTGGTGTATTCTTAGGATTCTCCATCTTCAATATGGAAATTTCAATCATCATGACAGGTGTGGGAATTATTGCTCTGGCGGGGATTGTGGTAAGGAACGGTATATTATTGGTTGAATTTACCGAAATATTAATTGGCCAAGGTATGCCATTGCGCGAAGCAATTATTGAAGCCGGTCGCACACGTATGACTCCCGTGCTATTAACTGCTACAGCAACAATGTTAGGTTTGGTTCCGTTGGCAGTAGGTTTAAATATTGATTTCGAATTATTATTCCAAACCGGAAACCCACACATCTTCTTTGGTGGAGATAGTGTTGCCTTCTGGGGACCATTATCATGGACAATGATTTTTGGCTTGGGTTTTGCAACCATATTAACATTAGTATTGGTTCCAGTGATGCTCTACTTAAGCGAAAACTTAAAATTACGTCTCGGCATTAAACCAAAACATAAGTTTGAGCATCCAATAGTAGAAGAATAATAAAGCGTTGTGGAGCAATTTCTACAAAATAGTGTAGAAAAAGCTCCCCTATAAGATTGGACGTAATGTCACAACTCGTCCAATCTTTTGTTCTTTGTATTTCGTATGTATTAAATGAGTTGATACTTAGCATATTTCATGGACACGATATTGACATGACAAAAATCATATAATTTGAATTGTGAAATAGGTGGCAGGTAGGTAATTTTACTACATTGAATTCTTATATAAACGGCACAAAAACTTCAACAAACCGCTGTATATATAAAAAGAGTATCAATATTATTTTGATTTAAGAGTTTGCATCTATTGAGTAGAGGTGCAATTTGTTTCATAGGCTAGATAGACCCCCGCAAGGGGGTTTATCATTTTACAAGCCCTGATTCTTTTTTACATGAATATGATATAAAAAATTATATGCATGCATAATAAAATACGATATTTGTACGTACAATAATCAACCAACAGTTGACTTAAGAGTTTGCATCTTTGAGTAGAGGTGCAATTTGTTTCATAGGCTAGAAAAGCCCCCGTTCGCGGGGGTTTTTCGTTTTTAGTCAAATCCATTAGTATTGCATTATGAAGACTATCCTTTACCATCATACAGATTGTTCCAAGAGCTGCGAAGTCCTATCCATTTTAGAAGAAGCTCACGAAGACTTCACAATCATCGATTATGTGAACAATCCTCCAAGCAAGGAAACCTTAAATTCACTTATAACACAGCTGGGTATTACCCCGGAAAACCTTGTTCGTAAAAACGAACCTTTATTTAAACAAGAGTTTGATAACAAGCATTATACAAACGAGCAGTGGATTGAAATTTTAGCTACTCATCCCATTCTTATCGAACGTCCTATTGTAATTAAAAATGGTAAGGCTCTAATAGGCCGGCCACCAAAATCCATTCTTTCCATTTTATGAGCCTAAACCACCAATATTCCATACATAACTCTTAACCTTCGAAAT
>JAZKGH010000131.1:0-4501 GCA_040386055.1 Bacteroidota bacterium | reverse complement strand
ATTTTATCAATTAAATAAGCGATTTGTACCAAAGGCAAATACAGGAAAGAAGCAAACATCAATCGTTTAGCATCTTTGTTATCACATGTTTTGTATAAACGGAAGGAGAAATATGTCATCACCAATCCGGCACCAATAGCAATCATTCCTGATACAATTCCTGTGAAACCTTCCTGAGTAGGGAGAAAGCCAACAGGTATCAGCAACAAAGCAAAAGCTAAATTTTGTAAAGCTGTTTTACGGTCTTTGCCATAGGAAGGCAACATTTTGAATCCGGCACGTTTGTAATCTTCGTCCAAAATCCATGCAATGCTCCAAAAGTGCGGGAATTGCCAGATAAATTGTACGCCAAACAAAACCAATGCTTCTGTAGTAATATGCCCGCTAAAGGCAGTCCATCCAATCAATACAGGCAATGCACCCGGAAAGGCTCCCACAAATACAGAAACAGGGGAAACTCTTTTTAAAGGCGTATAAATAAAGGCATAAGATATCAGCGAAGCCAATGCTAACATACTTGTGAGTTGGTTAAGGTAAATACCCATGATGGCTACTCCAATAAAACCCATAAGCGAACTGGCAATAGCAGCTTCTGTTATGCTCATTCTATTGGTTGCAACCGGACGATTAGCGGTACGCACCATCAGGATGTCGTAGTTCTTTTCAATGATCTGGTTTAATCCATTGGATGCAGCCACTACCAAAAATCCACCAATGGTTAGGATGGTAAGGTCAAGCCAGTTGATTGCCCCCTTAGCAGCAGTCATATAAGTAACCGCAGCCGAGAATACCACCAATAGGGTCAAACGTACTTTCACCAATTGCTGATAGTCCTGCACTTTCTGTTTTAAAGCAGAAACGGCAATTACGTCTTCATTATGTTGAGCTACAGTTTTCAATTCGTTTTATTGTGCTGCATGTTGAGCAGGCTTTGTTTTTGAGTAAATCAAAATCGTTATAAATAGTTGGATGCCTACAATGAGGCTTCCAATAAACAAGTGTACCGTTTGAATATGCTTAGGGAATCCTCCAAGCTCCAAAACCTTACCACTTGCAATTTGTACACTTATCATAAGAATGAGCACTAAGGCTGCTTTGTAAATAATGGAATGACGGGCAAATGCATTTCTGAATTTACGCACCATCACTATAGTTAAGGCAAAACTGGCTATAGAGAAGGTACGGTGGAATGAAAACCAATGACCTAATTTACTAACCCAGTATTCACGGTTTTGTTCGCCCATGTACTTCGCAAGTTGGTCAATGTTTTCACGAACCTGCGTTCCGCTAACAGTTTGAATCAGTGAGAGACACAAAATGGCGAACATCAGACCTTTCAGCGAGCTGTCAGTATTCTGTTGTTCAACAACAAAAGACTGCGAACGTGTAATAGTATAAATGAGCAATCCCACTATAATGAGAGCAACAATCATATGAATGGTAACCATCCAGTGAGCAAGGTTACTGGATACCACTTTGGCACCAATCCACCCCTGAAAACCTACCAATATAAAGGCTGTAAAGCTTAACCAGAATACTGTTTTATCTTTCTTAAGATAAGGTACTGCAAAGAACACTGTGAGGAAAATAAAAAAGCCTGTAAGAACACCTATCAATCTGTTTACATACTCTGTCCAGGTTTTGTAAACATCAAAATCGGCAACTTCATGTGTGGCTGATTTAAATTGCTCTTTATAATCGGGAGGCAGTTGGCTGATATCGGAAGGTGGAACCCACTGTCCGAAACACTTAGGCCAGTCGGGGCAACCCATACCTGAACCAGTGCTTCTTACCAATCCTCCCACAAAAATCAGAAAGAAGACCGAAGCAATGGTAAGGATACCAAATCGTCTGAATCTTCTTTCTGATGTTGTGTTGAATTCGTTCATTTAATTAGCAAAACCTAACCATTTTTTTACTACAGAAAACAACACGCTGTCTTTTTCTGCAACAGGAGCTGATGTTGGAGTCGGCTCAAATTTGGTAGGATTCGGTTCTGCCTGCTCATCCACTTGTCCAGGATCCGGAACGTTTTGTGGAATAAAGTCATTTTCTGCACCAGGTTTGCTATAGTCGTATGCCCAACGGTAAACGGTTGGCAATTCGCCCGGCCAGTTACCATGGATATGCTCAATAGGAGCTGTCCACTCAAGGGTATTTGATTCCCAAGGATTTTGTTCAGTACGTTTTCCATTGCGGATGCTGCTGAAGAAGTTCCATAAGAATATCAACTGAGCGGCACCACCCAATAAGGCTGCAATAGTGATGAACTGGTTCATATCAACAAAGATGTCGAACTGATCGTAAGCAGAGTTAGCATAGTATCTACGTGGTACTCCGGCCAATCCTAAGAAGTGCATCGGGAAGAATACGCAGTAAGCAGAGATAATAGTTAACCAAAAATGGATTTGACCTAATGTCTCGTTCATTTTCCGTCTGAACATTTTAGGATACCAGTGATAGATACCACTCATCATACCAAAAATTGCAGCACTACCCATTACTAAGTGAAAATGTGCTACTACGAAATAGGTATCATGTAAGTTGATATCCAATGCTGCGTTACCTAACCAGATACCTGTTAAACCACCTGTGATAAAGAATGATACCAATCCGATAGCGAACATCATTGCAGGAGTAAGGCGCAGATTTCCTTGCCATAAAGTAGCAAGATAGTTAAAGGTCTTAACCGCTGAAGGAACCGCAATGATCAATGTACCTTACATAAATACCGAACCTAAGAACGGATTCATACCTGTGATGAACATATGGTGACCCCAAACGATAAAGGATAATACAGCGATTGCTAAAATAGAACCAATCATTGCTCTGTAACCGAAGATCGGTTTACGGGAGTTGGTAGCAATTACTTCTGAAGTGATACCCAAAGCAGGTAACAAGATGATATATACTTCCGGATGTCCTAAGAACCAGAATAAATGTTGCCACAATACTGGTGAACCACCTGTTCTTTCAATACCACCCGCTAAATCTGCCGGGATATCCGATAAGTAGAAGGATGTACCGAAACTACGGTCAAAAATCAATAACAATGAACCACCCAACAATACGGGGAAGGATAACAATCCTAATACTGCTGTTAATAAAAATGCCCAGATAGTTAAAGGCAAACGAGTCATTTTCATGCCTTTAGTGCGCATGTTCAAAATGGTTGTGATATAGTTAATACCACCCAATAGAGCAGAAGCAATAAATAATACAATTGCAGCTAACCACAGCGTCATACCTGTACCTGAACCCGGAATAGCTTTAGGCAAGGCCGATAGCGGAGGGTAAATAGTCCAACCTGCTGATGCAGGTCCACCTTCAACAAATAGAGATACTACTAATACTACGCTCGATAAAAAGAAGAACCAGTATGAAAGCATATTCATAAATGGAGATGCCATATCACGTGTACCTACCTGCAAAGGAATAAGTAAGTTACTGAATGTACCACTCAAACCGGCAGTTAATACATAAAATACCATGATGGTACCGTGAATGGTAATCAATGCCAGGTAGAAATTCGGATCCAACTTACCGTCTTTTCCCCATTCACCTATAATGCTTTCGAGGAAAGGTAATTTCATATCAGGGTATGCAAGTTGCATACGGAACAATAACGACATTGCCATTCCTAATGTTCCCATAATAATACCGGTAATCAGGAATTGTTTGGCAATCATCTTATGGTCCATGCTGAACACATACTTTGAGATGAATGTTTCTTTGTGATGTCCATGATCGTGTGAGTCATGGCTGTGGTCATCGTGATGTAAATTACTCATATATGCTATTGTTACTTTCTTTTAACTAATGAATGATGATTATTTGCTGGCTAATGTTTTAGCTGCTATGGTCATTTTAGCAGCTTGTGGTCCTTCAGGACTTTTAGCTGTGGTATCAGCAGGAGTGCTGGTTGCTGCCATATTAGGTTGAGCGCTCAACCATTTAGCGTAGTCTTCAGGTGAATCAACTACCACTTTCATTTTCATACGGTAGTGGGCACCACCACAAATTTTGTTACATAACAATATGTAGTCAAATTTAGGGTTGTTCAATTTGGTTCTCATCTCAGCAGTAGTGATGGTAGGAGTAAAGTTGAATTGAGTTGGCAATCCCGGTACAACATTCATTTGCACGCGGAAGTGAGGAAGAAATGCCGAGTGGATTACATCTTTAGCGCGGAATTTCAATGATACCGGCTTACCTGCAGCAAAGTGTAATTCGTTTACTATAATATCGTCTTGTGCTTTTGGATCTTTAGGATCAACACCCAATGCATTTACCACACCAATTTGACGGAAATCATAGTTTCCCAATTTGTTATCAGCACCTGCGTAACGGGCGTTCCAACCAAACTGGAATCCGAATACCTCTACAACAGAAGCTTTTTCGTCACGGTGATTCATAATATCATTCCATGTTTTTAAACCACGGATAACCAATACGGTTAAAACAATTGCAGGAATAACGGTCCAGATTAGCTCTAATTTAT
>JAZKGH010000130.1:0-18263 GCA_040386055.1 Bacteroidota bacterium | reverse complement strand
GAAGGCTTAATATTTTTGGCAATAGTAACAACTTCATTATCGTAAAAATATAAACCAGGAACAGCATAATTTGATTTAGGTTCTGTTGGTTTTTCTTCAATGCTAAGTGCATTCATATTCTTATCAAATTCAACAACACCATAACGTTCAGGGTCACTTACATGGTAAGCAAATACAACTCCGCCATCAGGGTTATTGTTTTCTTGTAACAGTTGACTTAAACCGGCACTAAAGAAAATATTATCACCAAGAACCAAGGCAACTTTATCATCTCCTATAAACTTTTCTCCAATGATAAAAGCTTGAGCAAGCCCATCAGGACTTGGTTGTTCGGCATACTCAAAACGACAACCTACCTGACTTCCATCTCCCAGTAGTTTTTTAAATCCGGGTAAATCATGTGGTGTTGAGATAATCAACACTTCACGAATGCCGGCTAACATAAGCACGGATAACGGATAATAAATCATTGGTTTATCATATACAGGCATCAATTGTTTGCTTACCGCAAGAGTTAATGGATGCAATCGAGTGCCGCTTCCTCCGGCTAAGATAATTCCTTTCATGTGTGAGTTTTAATTAACGTTTAGCGTACATTGAATCATAGTAATTGGCATATTCACCACTGGTCACTTCATCCATCCATTGTTGGTTTTCCATGTACCAGTTAATCGTTTTTTCAATTCCTTCTTCAAATTGCAAAGAAGGTTTCCATCCAAGTTCATTCATAATTTTGTTTGCATCAATTGCATAACGTAAATCATGTCCGGCTCTATCGGTAACATACGAAATGAGCTTTTCAGATTCCCCGGCAGGACGACCTAAAATCCGGTCCATTGTTTTACAAATAACCTTAATTAAATCAATATTGGTCCATTCGTTAAAACCTCCAATATTATATGTTTCACCAACTCTTCCTTTATGGAATACATCATCAATAGCGCGGGCATGATCCACTACATACAACCAGTCTCGTACGTTTTCGCCCTTACCGTATACCGGCAAAGGTTTGTTGTTTCTGATATTGTTGATGAAGAGTGGAACCAATTTTTCAGGAAATTGATTCGGGCCATAGTTGTTTGAACAGTTGCTCAACACAACACGAATTTTATAGGTATTGTGATAAGCCCTTACAAAGTGATCACTTGCTGCTTTACTTGCACTATAAGGTGATTGTGGATCGTAAGAAGTTGTTTCTAAAAAGAAGCCACCGTCATGCAAACTACCATACACCTCATCGGTAGAAACGTGATAGAATAGTTTATCACTCATATCATCTTTCCAGCATGTTTTGGCAGCATTCAACAGGTTAACGGTTCCTACTACATTTGTCATAACAAAATCCATAGGGTTGGTAATACTTCTGTCTACGTGGCTTTCAGCAGCTAGATGAATCACATCAGTAAATTGATATTTTTCAAACAAGCTGTTAATCTCAGCAGCATCTACCAAATCAGCTTTAATGAAATGGTAATTGGGTGCCTTCTCAATATCAGTTATGTTTTTTAAATTACCTGCGTATGTTAATTTATCTAAATTGTAAATTTCGTAATCAGGGTATTTGTTAACGAATAAACGTACCACATGGGATCCAATAAATCCGGCTCCTCCCGTAATGAGTATTTTTTTCTTTGTCATATTCAGTATTATTGTTCTAGGTTGTTTGTTGTAAATGTTGTTCCCATTTCCAGGATGTTTCCAACCCGTTTTCAAGCGAACGTTCTGCTTTCCAGCCCAACTCATTGATGGCTTTATCACATGAAGCGAAGATTTGTACTACATCTCCTTGTCTTCTTGGGCCGATAGAATAGTTGAGTTGTTGGTTACTTACTTTCTCGAAAGCGTGAATCACTTCCAATACACTGTTACCCCGACCGGTTCCAATATTAAATGCTGAATAGGATTGGGAAGCTTGTTTTTTAATGGAATATTCTATGGCCTTAACATGTGCCGCAGCTAAATCCACTACATGAATATAGTCGCGAATACAGGTACCATCATGTGTTGGATAATCATTGCCATGAATGATTAAATGCTCTCTTTTTCCGATAGCGGTTTGAGTGATGTATGGAATGAGGTTATTAGGAACACCAATTGGCAGTTCACCAATCAAAGCCGAATCATGTGCACCTATCGGGTTAAAGTATCGAAGAGAAACAACATTGATTGGAGATGCTTTTGCATGATCCTGTAAAAGTTCTTCGCAAATCTTTTTGGTATTACCATAGGGGGAGTTTGCCTTTACCACAGGAGAGTCTTCAGTAATGGGTAAATCATTGGCAGCAACATCTCCATATACTGTGCAGGAAGATGAAAAAACAAGGTTATGTACATTATATAATTCCATTACCTGAAGTAAATTCACGGTGCCTCCTACATTGTTTTCGTAGTAATTCAAGGGTTTTTGAACGGATTCTCCCACAGCTTTATAAGCGGCAAAATGAATAACGGCATCAATATCCTGATGTTTCTTAAATACGTTTTGTAAGGCTACTTTATCTCGAATATCAGTTTGCTCAAATACAACAGGTGTACCGGTAATCTTGGTAATATTTGTCAATACCGCGGGGGTAGAGTTTTCGAAATTATCGAGGGCAATAACTTCGTAACCCGCTTGCTGCAATGCAACAACGGTATGTGAACCTATAAAACCTGTACCTCCTGTAACTAATACTTTCATGCTTGAGTGTTAAGCGGGATGCAAAATAGTGATTTATACTAAATATGGCAGGACTTAATACATAAATTGACCGTGTGGGGTTTTCACAGTCACTGCTTTTTGTGTAGCAGCTTCAACGTATCCGATTACCTGAGCATCAATATGATACTGTTTGGCGATAGTGATGAGTGCTTCGGCAGTATGCTCATCAGTGTAAAATTCAAGAAGACTGCCCATATTAAATACCTTGTACATTTCTTCCCATGTACTGTTTGATTGTTGTTGAATCATTTCAAACAATGGAGGTGTTTCAAATAGATTGTCTTTAATAATATGGAGGCCGTTGGTATAATGCAACACCTTAGTGTGGGCACCACCTGTACAGTGAATCATTCCATGAATCTGTTGAAAATGCCGATCGAAAATTTCTTTGATAACCGGAGAGAATGTTCGGGTAGGAGAGAGAATCATTTTTCCAACGTTGAGAGGATGTCCTGCTACTTTATCTGTAAGCTTAAGTCCTCCAGTATAGGTTAGGTCTGCGGGTACAAGCGGATCATAACTTTCAGCAATGCTTTTATAATGTGACGACAATACATCATGACGGGCCATGGTTAAACCATTACTACCCATTCCGGCATTGTATTCTTTTTCGTAAGTGGTTTGTCCAAAACTGGCAAATCCTACAATGACATCCCCAGGTTTAATATTTTTATTATCTATAATCCGGCTGCGTTTGGTACGTGCCGTAACAGTTGAATCAACAATAATGGTTCGAACCAAATCTCCTACATCAGCCGTTTCACCGCCTGTTGAATGGATATTCACACCATAACCTCTCAGCATTTCGATAAATTCCTCTGTACCTTCAATGATGGCCTGAATAATTTCTCCCGGAACAAGATTTTTATTGCGACCTATAGTTGACGAAATCAGAATATCCTGATACACCCCTGATGCAAGTAAGTCATTAGTATTCATTACGATTGCATCTTGTGCAATGCCTTTCCATACACTCAGGTCACCTGTTTCTTTCCAGTACAAATAGGCCAAACTTGATTTTGTTCCGGCCCCATCTGCGTGCATAAGGTTGCAGTATTGATCATCACCTCCTAAATAATCTGGAACAATTTTGCAAAATGCTTGAGGGAAAAGTCCTTTATCAATTTTTTTAATTGCAGCGTGTACATCTTCTTTTTGGGAGGAAACACCCCGTTTCATGTATTTATCAGAAGTCATGAATAGTCAATATTTAAGCGCAAATGTAAGGTTAGATTGCTTAATGAACAGCCCAAAAATAGGATTTTTTGGGTTAGCGGCCCTTTTTGTAATCTGTACTCAATACCCGGAAGGTTGTTCGCCTGTTTTCCTGATGTTGGTCCTCAGTACAATCCACGGTATCGGTACAATCATTTACGAGGCGTGTTTCTCCATAACCTACTGCGGTAAGCCTGTTTTTAGCAGTACCTTTTTTGGTCAAATAATCCACGCAACTCTGTGCGCGTTTCTGAGAAAGTTTAAGGTTATAGTCTTCGGGTGCCCGGCTATCTGTATGAGAGCCCAGCTCAATGGTAATACCCGGATTTTTGGTGAGGATGATTACCAGTGAATCAAGTACTTTGGCAGCATCAGGCCTGATATCCGCTTTGTCTAAATCGTAATAAATGCCTTTTAAGGTAAACTCATATTCTTCTGTAGGAATGGCATCAAGGATAAAGGTAACTCTTGCTGTAGAGTCTTTTTGCAAACCAACAGGTGAAATCTCAATTGGAGAACTGCTAAAGTATTTGTCCTTTTGAGCACTCACGAATGAGTTCAATTTTAGAGGAAGTTCAGCAGTGAATTCACCATTTTCATTGGTTTTAATCGTATAAATATTATTAGCATTCGGATCATCTACTGCAATGTTGGCTAGTGGTACAGGTAAGCCTGTTTCTTTGTCAAGCACTTTACCGGCTACCATAAATACAAAGGGTTTGATGGAAAGAGTATAAAGATCATCATCACCTTTACCCCCCTGACGATTCGAAGCGAGAAAGGCAATAGCTCCATCGTTTAAAATGGATTCTGAAGGTGGAATGAAAGAAATTCCGAAATCGTCACCTCCACTGTTAACTGGTGATTGCAGGTTTTCAGCCTTTTTGTAAGTACCTGCCGAGTCTTGTGTTTTGTAAAGATCCAATCCTCCCATGCCCGGCCAGCCTTTAGAGGCAAAATAAAGAGAACCATCTATAGCCGCATGCGGAAACATATCATCTTCGTTGGTATTCACATTGTTGCCAAGATTTACAGGTTTCCCCCAGGTATCGTTCACAATATTATATGGGATATAGTAAATATCCTTTTCTCCATACCCTCCGGGCATGTCGCTGGCAAAGAACATTTTTTTGCCATCAAAACTCATGGCAGGGTGACCTACCGAAAAGGAATCGGAACAGAAGGGGAGTGCCTTGGCAGTAGACCATGCATCATTCTGTTTGTAGGATACATAAATCTTACAATTCAGTCCTCTGCCATCCATACCATTACACTGAGTATAATACAACGTTGTTCCTGTAGTATCTATCCAACCTGCGCCCTCATTAAAATTGGTGTTAACGGCTCCTTTCAAATTTGCAGGTTTAGTCCAGCTGCTGCCCGATAAACCTGCCGTAAAAAAGTCGGAGCATTTTTGGCCGGTCCACTCAAATATTTCATTTCCGGTTGCTTCATTTCTGGATGATGCCCAGATGAGATTACCATTGCTATAAAAGGGACTGTAATCCGAAAATTCGGTATTAAGCGCAGTAACCTCTTTAATGGTAAAACGTTTAGGATTGGCTTTCCATTTTTGTGCTTCCGTACATGCCTGCATTTCGCGTATGGCATTTTTATCTCCGGGTACTTCAAACAGGTAATCGTAAAACTGACGGTTGGCTTCTTCGTAACGTTCAAAATTTTTGAGCAATAACCCATAAGAGTATATGATACGAACGTCAGGGTATTTAGTATTCACCAGCTTTTCATACCAATCGTAAGCTTGCTTAAAATTATTGGCCCTGCGATAACTTTCGGCTACCATATACAACATCTCATTTTGCTGCTCTTCGTCTCGCATTTTAGCGTATAACTTTTTATATAAACCGGCAGCTGTATTATATTTTTTTATATCAAAAGTGAGCTTAGCCTTGCCGATTTCGAGATCGAGCTGCATGGAGTTGACTTGCTGGGAGTAAGCAGAACATCCAAAGAGGAAAAGCAGAAATAGGGAGATATAGCGCATAAACAATATTACTAAACGAAATGGGATATTCTATTGTTACATTATAGATATTCTTTAAAGTTACCATTTTAGAGTAAATGGTTGTTCCCGTAAGAATGGAAAAGCAAAAAAAAATCCTGTGAGCAAGTCACAGGATTTTTAGATTATTTTTTAGGTGGTGTAGTTCCCGGCTTCACCGGTGTTTTACCATCCTTAGGAGCAAGTGTTTTATCACCGTTTCCTTTCATTTCTTCTTTGTTTTTAGGAATGTATTTGTTATCCAATAAACGGAATGTTGTTCTACGATTCAACTGGTGCTCTTCATCGGTACAATTACGTTTGATTCTTGTTCCCTCGCAGGCACAATCATTTACCAGCATTGCTTCTCCATATCCTTTGGCCACCATTCGCTCAAGGTCAATTCCTTTGCGGTTAATATAGGCTACAGCCGAATCAGCACGTCTTTGTGAAAGGTCCTGATTGTATGCAGAGTCTGCACGACAATCCGTATGTGAACCCAACTCAATCCTGATTTTAGGGTATTTGTTTAACAATACAACCATGGTATCCAAAATAATGGCCGCATCCGGACGAATATCGGCTTTGTCCAAATCGTAGTAAATACCTTCCAGAGTGAATACCGTAGTGTAATCAAACGGATCTAATTCAAAGTTTTGGATCAAGTCGGTTGAATATTCAAGACCTCTTGTTGTTTTGCTCGCAACTTTACTGTCGTAATAATCTTCACGTGCGGCAAACAATTCATAATCGGTTTTGGCTTTCAGTGTAATTTTATAACTACCTGCCGCATCCGTTTTCAAAATCATTTTACCCGTATCAGTACTATTCGTAATGGTAATGAATGTATTTGGTAATATCTCTTTGGTTTTGCTGTCTCTTACCACACCACTCAATGTAAATATCAATGGTGTCATGTAGAAACGATAGATATCATCTTGTCCACGGCCACCTTCTCTGTTTGAGCTGAAGTATCCGCTTTCTTTATCTTTAGTCAATGTCATGGCAAAATCGTCTCCACCTGAATTGATAGGTGTTTTCATATTTACCGGTTCACTCCAGTCGGTGTTTTCACCTTTAGAGTAGTAAATATCTACACCACCCAAACCAACATGTCCGTTTGAAGAGAAGAACAATGTTCCATCATCTGCAATGAACGGATACATATCGTCACCATCTGTATTAATGGTTGGTCCAAGGTTAATTGGATCACCCCATGTTTTACTTCTTTTGGTATAAGTGACATACCAAATATCTTTTGCACCATAACCGCCCGGCATATCCGAAGCGAAATACATTATTTGTCCATCCTTACTCAAACAAGGATGTCCGCAGGTAAAAGAGTCAGTACTGAATGAAAGTGGTTGTGGTTCTCCCCATGCTGTACCTTGAGCGGCTGCAGAGAAAATACGACAGTTTTTGCCCTTCCCATCTTTACCGTTACACTGCGTATAATACATTGTTGATCCTTTAGGGTCAAAGCAAACGGTACCATCGTTGTAAGGTGTATTGACTATATCTTTGTCAATGAGTACAGGAATTTCATACTTTATACTGTTTGGATTTTTCTTGTCAACTTTATACACCACTTTATAAATGTCGGTAAAGCTGTTGCCGGTCCATCCGTAGGTTTTGCCGCTGGTACCTTTCTCTCTGTCAGATGTAAAGAACAATTCATTCTTTTTATAGAACATCGGAGAGAAATCACTCCATTTGGTATTGAGAGGTTTAACGTTTTCAACAACGTAGCGGGTTTTTTCGTTTTTCCACTTCAAAGCAAGTTCGCAACCTTTAATAAGGTCATCAACTTTGGTATCAGATGGGTTTTTCTTCTTATAGTTGTTTAACTCAATGATTGCTTCCGAAAACTTTTGATTGCTTTTTAAAGCCTGACCAAGTTTAAGCTGAGCCTCCTGATTAGCGGGATCCCCCTTTACAGACTTGCGATACCAGTTTTCTGCATTTTTGGTATCATTGGCCAAACGATAACATTCGGCTGTTTGATAACAAGCTTCATTTTTTTCGTCCTTCTTTTTGGTCTTACTATAAACTGCCTTATAGTTTTCACCTGCTACGAAGTATTCTTTTTTCTTGAACGCATCCCGCGCGGCAGCCATACTGCCTTTAGAGGGTCCACAGGCATAAAATAAGGCCGAAACCGAAATAAGTAGTACAGCAAGTACAACAGAGTATGTTTTATTCATCTTTGGGTCTTTTCCATTAAACAATAAAAACAAGTATAGGTAATTTATTTAACGAATAAAAGTTCTCTGTATTTTGGCAATTTCCATAAATCGTCCTCGATTATAAACTCAAGAGCGTCACTACTTTTGCGAATTTCATCAAAAAGAGGCTTTACCTTATGGCAAAATGCCAATGCCCGCTTATGGGTGTTTTCAATGTGATGAGCCTTGTCTCCTTCGGCAATCATCTTTTCTACACTTTCGCGTATATGTTTTACATATTTAGAGATTTCTTCAATGAATTTGAATTGAGCCTCATATCCTGCTTTGTTAATACCGATGGCTTTTAAAGCTGCTACATTCTCCGAAAGTTTTTGCTGGTAAGTAAGCGCTGAAGGAATGACATGTGAAATAGCCAGCTGCGCCAATACCTTGGCTTCGATGTCGATTTTCTTCACATAACTCTCTTGCATGATTTCGTAGCGGGCTTCCAATTCGCGATCGCTGAAGATGTCATTTTTAGAGAATAAGGTTTTTGATTGTTTAGAAATATAGGCATTCAATGCTTCAGGAGTAGTTTTAATATTAGATAATCCGCGTTTGGCGGCTTCTTTTACCCACGCATCTCCGTAACCGTTTCCTTCAAACAAAATGTTTTTGCACGATTTGTAGTATGCTTTCAGGATATCCAAAATCGCTTCTTCTTTCTTTTTGCCTTTTTTGATTTGTACATCAACCTCTGCTTTAAACTTAATAAGCTGGTCGGCCATAATAGCATTTAACACAATCATGGCATTAGCACTGTTAGCCGATGACCCAACGGCACGGAACTCAAATTTATTTCCGGTAAAGGCAAATGGTGATGTTCTGTTACGATCGGTATTATCCAGTAAAATTTCCGGAATTTTTTTGATATCAATAGATGTTGCCGATTTTTTACTCACGGCAGTCTTGGTTTTGGTTGAAACCAGGTCTTCCAAAACCTGAGTAAGCATTGAACCGATAAATACACTCATAATGGCCGGAGGAGCTTCGTTGGCGCCCAAACGGTGATCATTGGCTGCGCTGGCAATACTCGCTCTCAATAAATCTGCATTATCATGTACCGCTTTAATGGTGTTTACAAAGAAGGTAAGGAACTGTAAGTTGTTTTCTGGCGTTTTGCCCGGTGACAATAAGTTCACTCCCGTATCTGTAATCAAACTCCAGTTATTATGTTTACCACTTCCGTTTACACCTGCGAAAGGTTTTTCGTGAAGCAATACTTTCAATCCATGACGTTGGGCCACTTTTTCCATCACATCCATCAATAATTGATTGTGGTCGATAGCTAAGTTTACTTCTTCAAAATTCGGAGCACATTCATATTGTGAAGGAGCAACTTCATTATGACGGGTTTTCAATGGAATTCCCAGTTTGTAACATTCCGTCTCAAAATCGATCATAAAGGTTTGCACACGAGGAGGAATCGAACCGAAGTAATGATCCTCCAACTGCTGACCTTTTTCAGGAGCCAAACCCAATAAGGTTCTTCCGGTAAGCATCAAATCGGGGCGAACATTGTTCAATGCAGCATCAATCAAAAAGTATTCTTGCTCAATACCCAATGATGCCATCGCTTTGGTTACATTTTTATCAAAATATGAAGCGCAAATATCTACAACACTTTTTTCTACAACATGCAGTGCTTTTAATAAAGGTGCTTTATAATCCAATGCTTCACCTGTGTAAGCCACAAAAATAGTAGGAATACACAAGGTGTTACCGCTGGCGCCATCCATTATAAATGCAGGAGATGAAGGATCCCAGGCAGTATAACCACGGGCTTCAAACGTATTTCTCAATCCACCATTAGGAAAACTGGATGCATCCGGCTCTTGCTGTACAAGGGCACTTCCTGCAAATTTTTCAATAGAACGGCCATCTTCAGTTGGTTCAAAAAAAGCATCATGCTTTTCGGCTGTGGCACCGGTTAAGGGTTGAAACCAGTGTGTATAATGTGACACTCCTTTGGTCATAGCCCAGTTTTTCATCCCTGCAGCAATCTGGTCGGCCATTATGCGGTCAATCTTGGTTCCGCTATTAATGGCATTGCTTACCGCCTGATATGCTTCCTTAGAAAGGAAAGACTTCATGGCTATATCATTAAAAACATTAGCATTAAAGTAGTCGGATACTTTTGATGACGGAGGCGTAACGCTAACCTGAGCGCGGCTTTGGGCAATTTCTAAGGCTTTAAATCGAAGTGTTGACATGGATGTTGAGTGATTTTATTTTAGTTAGAATGAATGGCGGTGCGAAAATTTGATTTTTTTGGTTGAAATGCTAAACATTTTTTACACTATTTTAAATAAAAAAAATGCCCCGACAGTTGTGTCGGAGCATTTGAATAGTTAATGACGGAACAAAGGCGAATACTGCCAAGGAATTCTCGACAAAATCAGCAACAATCCTATCGAAAAGAAAATCAATGATTTTTTGTGTTTAGCAACCGAATCGGTTGCTTTTTTGGAAAGGGTACGTCCCACCTGAATAAGCGAGATAGCAATAATATTAATGGAAATATGTTCCAATACTATTAAGCGGCTGTAACTGTCTTTCATAGCCGCTCCAAAACCATTAGCCAAAGCTGCGTCTACATTGGGGCTAATCATATACAGGATAACGCCTAACAACAACTGAGTATGACAAAAAGCAACAAAAATAGCATGTGCCGTATTTTCTTTTGATGTGTATTCCCTTTTGTGAATGAGCCCCAGGGCTGATTTGGTGATAGCATACAAACCACCGAGCAAAACACCCCAGCGGATAATATTATGAAGAATAAGTATGGTTGAATACATAGTTTATTTATTTACAGGGCGAAGGTAAAAATTTCGGTAACTATATACCACTTTGTACAAATTTTATTTATACTTTCACGAAAGCTCTGTACCCCTATGAAACACTCGTTTTGGCATCAAATCCCAGTAGCCCGGTTGCTTTTACCTTTTGCAGCCGGAATCGGAATTTCTATGTTTTATCCCATGAACCTTGAAGCGGCAGTATCGCTTTTTACCTGTGCCTTGCTTTGTTCCTTCTTTATTTATGTCAGGTTCCAATCGTATAGCCACCGCTGGCTTTTTGGGGTAGGTGTTTTGTGTTGTGTATTTTTTGGAGGATTTGCCTTGCATGCCTGGCAATCCGATCTATCATCTGCCACACATTATCGTTGCCGGCCGGAAGCAGAATATATATTGGTAATGGTAGACGAACAACCCATTGCCAAAACTAGCAGCTACAAAATGAGGTGCAAGGCACTTTCGGTTATAGATAGCATGGGAAATACACACGTTGCAGAAGGCAAGCTCGTATTGTATATTGAAAAAACACCCACGTGCGCCATTCAATATGGAGATATAGTGGTTTTTCCATACGCACAACTTCAACCGGTAAAGCCACCGCAAAATCCGGATGAGTTTGATTACAAACGATACCTGGCGTTCAACAATATTTTCGATCAGGCATACAGCAAGGCCGATGAGTTAGTGAAGTTGCCTGTGAATAAAGGTAATCCGTTACTCAAATGGGTGTATAGGGTCCAGCATTATTTTAAAGGAGTATTATCCCGTTGCATTGCTTCGACCAATGAAACAGGTGTAGCCGAAGCATTATTATATGGTTATGATGATGATATTGATGCTGAGACCGTACAGGCATATTCCAATACGGGAACGCTGCATGTGCTGGCTGTTTCAGGAATGCATGTTGGAATTATTTTTATGATCATGGGTTTAGTGCTCAAACCCATGGATAAGAACAAACAGTTAAAGCTGATGAAAAACATTGTTATCCTGGCTGTATTATGGCTTTACTCACTGCTGTGTGGATTGTCGCCCTCTATCTTAAGGGCTACAGTGATGTTCAGTTTTATTATTTTTTCTTCTATTCTCAATATCCGCTCAAATGTTTACAACACTTTGGCGGCATCTGCTTTTGTGTTGCTGTGTGTGGATTCGAATATGCTGGCCAACGTGGGCTTTCAGCTTAGTTACCTCGCGGTGTTGGGTATCGTATTTTTTCAATCGTTTATCTACAACTGGTATATACCCTCCAATTGGTTTGCTGATGAAATATGGAAAATCACCTCCGTATCATTGGCTGCACAGATCACCACATTCCCCATTGGGTTATTGTATTTTCATCAGTTCCCTAATTGTTTCTTGTTTTCCAACCTCATCATCATTCCGCTCACCACACTCATTTTATATATGGCAATGGTATTATTGGTCATTGCAAAGTTTTCATGGTTGAGCTGGCTGCTCGGACAAGCACTTTTTTATACCATCGCTTTTACCAATTCAATTGTGAAAGTTGTGGAAGCTATTCCGTACGCATATGTCAATGGTATCCACATCAGTATTTTGCAGAGTATTCTGTTGTATGGAATGCTGGGTTCGGTAACCGCATATTTTCTATTACGGAGAATTATTTACCTGCAATCCTTTCTGCTTACTGCCATTTGTTTCTTTGTGCTTCAGGGAATCCATCAGGTTGAAAATGATTATCAAAACCGCGTGGTTGTATATAGTGTCCGCCATGCATCGGCTGTACATCTGATAAAGGGAAATGAAGCTTATTTGCTGGGGGATTCCGCATTGCTGAATAATAAGGATAAGATGAAGTTTCATGTGCAGCAACACATTTGGAAAAGCGGAATCCGGCAAACGCAATCCATCTTTCTTGATTCGGGTTGGAGACAGATACATTTGCCTAACTATACAGCACTTATCAGCGGCAGGTCCCGGGTAAATGTTCCCGTTCTACCATATGATATGTTCATCATTCAAAACGGGCTAAATGAAGAGCAGCTCAACCGCATCCAACCACCCCGACAGGTTATCATTACATCTGCCGTGGGGCATCAGCGTGCATTGGCCATAAAGGAATACTGGCAGCGTAAAAATATTCCCGTGCGCTATGTTGGCGAAACAGGTGCAATTGAAGTATCATTGCCTCACTAAATATGACTTCAGCACATGAGTGAATTGGTATTATACGAAGTAACAGACAGGGTAGGTTACATTACATTGAACCGGCCTGAAAAACGCAATGCATTAAGTTTTGAATTTGTGCAGGAAATTAAAGATGCATTTGTAGTAGCTGAGCGCGATGAAAGTTGCAAAGTAATTGTATTACGTGCCAACGGTGAAGCTTTTTGCTCAGGTGCCGACTTAGCCTATTTGCAACAGTTGCAGCAAAATTCATTTGACGAAAACCTTGCCGACTCACAACATTTAATGCAGTTATTTCAATTGATCTATAACAGCAAAAAAGTAGTGATCGCACAAGTAAACGGTCCGGCATTGGCGGGCGGAAGTGGTTTGGCTACCGTTTGTGATTTTTGTTTTGCTACGCCTCAATCCAGCTTTGGGTACACCGAGGTGAAGATCGGATTTGTGCCGGCTATTGTGATGGTGTTTTTAGTTAGAAAAGTAACAGAGCATGTTGCAAAAAAATTGTTGCTTACCGGAGATATATTTAATGCAGCAAAAGCGCTGGAGTATGGCTTGATAAATGAAGTCGTAGAGGCCGATCAACTGGCCGAAACCGTTTTAACATTTGCAACCAAATTGTGCAAACAAACATCCGGACAATCACTGGCAATGGTGAAAGAAATGTTGAAGGAAGTGCAACAGTTATCACTCGATGAAGGATTGCAGTATGCAGCCAACATGAATGCCAATGCAAGATCTACTGAGGATTGCAAAAAAGGGATCGCAGCATTTCTGAACAAAGAAAAATTGACTTGGTAGAGGATTTTGTAGCAACAGGTGATATTTTTAATAGATTAATTAGGTTAGATGTAAGCCGCAGATTACGCGAATTTATTTCTTAAAAATGAAATGATGGTTTAAGAAATTGGGTATTTTTAACCAACCTATTGTATGTGAAGTCTCTCTCCTAAATTTGTGTAATCTGTGGCTATCACACCGCTTTACAACATGGCGATCTCATAATAAAAGAGTAAAATGAAAAAAACATTCTTAATTATACTATGCATATGTGCAACAACGGTATTGTTCGCACAGGAAAAAATCACCGAAGGCAAGATCATGTTCGGCATTTCGTATCCTGAACTATCGGGTGAAATGAAAGATCTTGAAAGCATGTTACCCAAAGAACTTACGGTTTATGTTAAGAATGAACAATCGCGTACCGAGATGCCAAGTTCGGTAATGGGAAAACTCATTACCATCAGCAATAATAAAACAGAAGAGTTATTGATGATGATGGAATTGATGGGAAAAAAGGTTGCGATCAAACAAACAGGAGAGCAGCTAAAAAAACAAGAGCAGGATGCAGAAAAGGAAGGTACTTTGCCGCAGGTAACGGTGATAAAAATGGACGGTACTAAAGTGATTGCAGGTTACACTTGTATGAAGGCCATTATTGAAGTAAAAGAGAACGGAGAAATATTCCGCTCCGAGTGTTTTTACACTGATAAACTACCCAAAATGAAAGACCAGAACGATAAGTTCTTTAAAGAGCTGGATGGTTTTATTATGGAGTATTCGCAGAAACAATCGGGTGTGCTGATGAAGGTAACGGCAAAGGCTGTTATAAAAGAGAAGCTGGCAGATGCAATGTTTGGAATTAGTCCCGGTTATGAGTTGATCACACAAGAAGAACTGGAAAGAATGGTAGGCGACTTGAAATAGTAGCATCCAAATTTTTACCACAAGGAGCACAAAGGAAAGAGCACAAGGGACACTGAGATCTTACATTCCTTGTGAACTTTGTGCAAGCTTAGTGTACTTTGTGGTAAAAATACCTGGTCGACTAACTCAATTGATATTATAGTTTGCCGAAATACTATTCGCAAACTGAATAAAATCGTCCATCTTTTTGATGATGCGCACATTGTCCGGATATTGATAATCGCAGCATGCAAATTGAATGCCCGAAAGCAATACCTGCGTATCGCTCCAGATGGAAGCCAATGCATGCACAAACTCTTTTTTCTCAACGGTGCAATGCGCAGATGTAAGGATGGTAAAAATATAATCGGGTTTATGAGTGCCAAGGGCTTCTTTAAAATCACGCATCGGGACTTCCTGTCCAAGGTATAAAACCTCATGCCCGCGGGCTCTCAGTAAATAGTTTGCAAACAATAATCCCAAAGAGTGCTGTTCGTTTTCAGGTAAAAATAACAAAAAGCGTTTTTTGTTTTCGGAGTTACGGCCCACGTTACCATCAATGGCTACATATAGTTTTTGCTTAATAATGCCCGAAGCGAAATGTTCATGCGAAGGATGAATGGAACCCACCTGCCACAAAATACCTGCCTCATTTAAAAATGGAAATACAACCCGGATCATCGTTTGTTCCATACCCATTTGCATCACACATTTGGTTAATATGCTGTGAAACGCAAATTCATCAAAGGATAACATGGCTGAGATCAATCCCTTTACCTGGCTGTCGCAAATATTGTTGTGCCCCGAAATTTTAAGGATAGTTTCGCAGATATTGGACTTTCCCATGCGGGCTATCTCCGAGATCTTATAACCGTGTTTGTTCAGAATACTGATGTTGAGGATCAGTTTCAGGTCCTCATCATCGTAATAGCGGATATTGGATTCCGTTCTTTTCGGTGTAATGATACCGTAGCGTTGTTCCCATATTCGCAACGTGTGGCAGCGAATGCCGGAAACTGCTTCAATATCTTTAATCGAGAAAGTGGCCACGGTTTTGAGTAGTTTTGTTAATATTCTTATACTCGCAAACATATACTCAAACCCTTTTGTTTTAATACAGTAGCAAAAAAAGTATGAAAAAAGTACTGATCACAGGCGGCACAGGCGGGGTAGGCACGTTTTTAACGCCAAAGCTTATAGCCAAAGGCTATGAGGTGGTTATGTTCAGCCGTAAAGCAGGGATCAAAAACGGGATCAGGCTATATGAATGGAACCCTGCAAAAGGCACTATTGATATTGCGGCATTTGACCAGGTAAATCATATTATTCATTTGGCAGGAGCGGGCATTGCCGACCATCGCTGGACGGAATCCTATAAAAAAGAGATTTACAAGAGCCGTATTCAGTCTACCAAACTACTGGTAGATACTATCGTTCAGAATAAGATTGTTTTAAACTCATTTGTTAGCGCTTCGGCTATTGGTATTTATGGTGATGATGTGGAAGGGATTGCCGATGAAAGTTACCCTGTAGCAGATACTTTTTTGGGAAAGTTGTGCCATGATTGGGAAACGGAAGCCAGTAAGATCAGTGCTGCCGGTATACGTGTAGTGATGATTCGGACGGGAGTCGTTTTGTCAAAAGAATCAGGGTTTATTCCTAAAGTGGTCACACCGGTAAAACTATTTGCGGGTTCAGCTTTGGGAAGCGGCAAACAACTCATGAGCTGGATTCATATAGAGGATCTGTGTGATATCTATGTCAAGGCAATTGAAGATACCCATATGGAAGGGCCTTACAATGCTGTAGCGCCTATTGCGGTCAGTAATATTGAAGTTACCCGTAAGATGGCGGCAAAACTGCACCGGCCTATTTTATTACCTCCCGTTCCGGCTTTTGTATTGCGAATAGTATTGGGAGAAGTGGCCGCAATGCTGATGGGAAACCTGGCTGTGAGCTCCCATAAAATTAAGGAAAGAGGATTTACCTTTGCCTACCGCACCATTGATGAGGCATTGAACGATCTGCTCTAGCATACTATTTCAGCCCTTTTTACGTATTATTACCGCAAAGTTTTCAGGTACCGTTTTGACAACATTTTCAAAGTATTTTTTATTCGTACTCGTAGCCTCAGCATTATTCTTTTCGTGCCGGAAAGAAGATGAGTTTACCACAGATGCTTCGGCAAAACTCTCCTTTTCGCTGGATACGGTGATGTTTGATACTGTGTTCTCGCAGGTGGGAACCAACAGGCCTTTATCTATTACCAAACAATTGTGGGTAGTAAACCACAATGAAAAAGGAGTAAAGGTAAACATCCGCATTGCCGGAAATCAATGGGGTGTATACAAGATCAATGTTGACGGACAACCCACCAATGCCATAACCGGAAAAGAAATTCGAGGAAAAGATTCCATTGTGATCTTTGTGCAGGTATACCTTAGTCAGGTAAACTCCAATACACCTTTTATTGTTACCGATCAGATCCTGTTTGAAACCAACGGCAACCAGCAGGATGTGGATTTAGTAGCCTTTGCACAGGATGCACATTATTTCAACGGAGAAGTGCTCACCGGAGCTAATGGAAGTTTGCACTGGACTGCCGATAAACCTTATGTTATTTACGATTCTGTTTTAGTACCCAAAGGATTTACCTTAACCATTGATGCGGGAACCAAAATTCATTCACATAATGCATCGGCAATTTTAATTGCGGGTACCTTGGTGGTGAATGGCACACAGGCAAACCCTGTGGTATTTGAAGGCGACAGGCTTGATCCTGATTACAGGGACAGAGCAGGACAATGGGGAAGCATTCACTTATTATCAAACAGTATCGACAATGTGATCACTCATGCCGAAATAAAAAACGGGATCATTGGTGTGCGGGTGGATTCCTTATCTAATAACCAGAACCCGAAATTGCTGTTGCGCAACAGTATTATTAAAAACATGGCATCTGTAGGATTGCTGGGTTTTACGGCCAGTATCACTGCTATTAATAATGCAATAGTGAACTGTGGACAGTTTACCTTTTATGCGCGCTTTGGTGGTAACTATAATTTATACCACAATACATTTGCTGCGTATCCTTTTACATTTAACCGCCAGAACGAACAGTTTTTGCTGGATAATTCACCTTTATTGGCGGAGGATGGTCAAACCATTACAGCAGTATTTCCATTGAATGTGGTGATGATAAACAATATTGTGTACGGCTCGGAAGAAGAAGAGATCATCATCAACGATGATCCTAAAGGAGGAGCAAATAGTTTGCTCATTCAACAGTGTTTGCTCAGAACAAAACTCACCGTGCTGAATGGTAACGGAAACATCATCAACGATGATCCGCTGTTTGTGAATGCCGCTACCGATGAGTTTCAGCTAAAAGATAATTCTCCTGCAAAAGGCAAAGGAGTGTTTGTGAATGTTGCGACTGATTTATTGGATAAGCCGAGGAGTACTACTGCTCCGACTATTGG
>JAZKGH010000129.1:0-2464 GCA_040386055.1 Bacteroidota bacterium | reverse complement strand
TCTCAAATCCGAAAGTCGCGAACGCTATTTAATCAGGCAATTGACAGGTATGGCTATAAGGGAAAATACTACTACTGTTATTGTACTAAAAGCTCTCATTTCTCCTTTATTTTGGATGAAGTATTGAAGAATGATGCAGATATTGAAACGTCATCTGCTTTTGATTTAGACTTGCTTCAAAACCGACATGAAAAAGGAATTTTCGGTAAGGAAAAGTATATTATTTGCAATGGATACAAAACGGAAAGCTATGCTCAGAAAATGGGAGCGTTCGTTAAAAATGGATTTGAAAACCTGATTTGTGTGCTGGATAATCCGGAAGAATTAGCTGTGGTAAGTAAACATGCCGAATCACCAATGAAGCTGGGAATTCGCATTGCTACTGAAGAGGAGCCGGGCTTCCTGGTGTATACCTCGCGATTGGGAATGAGCTATAAAGTGGTAAAAGACTTTTACGAAACGCAAATTCAAAACAATCCGAACTTCAAATTGAAGATGCTACATTTTTTCGTCAACTCAGGTATTAAAGATACAACCTACTATTGGAGTGAATTAACCCGTTTGGTGAATGTTTACTGTGATGTAAAAGAAGTGTGTCCCGATCTGGATACGCTTGACATTGGTGGAGGAATGCCAATTTATACATCATTGGGGGTAGAACATGATTACCCTTATATGATCGACCAGATTGTATATTATATAAAGACCATTTGTGATTCAAGAGGCGTTCCGGAACCTAATATCTTTACCGAATTCGGTTCATTTACGGTGGGTGAGAGCGGAGGTTCTATATACAGTATCATTGGCCAAAAACAACAAAACGATAAAGAGTTTTGGTACATGATTGACAGTTCATTTATCACCACCTTACCTGATACCTGGGGAATCGGTCAAAAGTTCATTTTGCTGGCCATTAATCAATGGGATAAAGAGTTTCAACGGATCAATTTGGGTGGTTTAACGTGTGATAGTCAGGATTTTTATAATTCAGATACGCATACCAATCAGGTATTTTTGCCCAAACTACAGGATGGCGAGCCTTTGTACATGGGATTTTTCCATACCGGAGCTTACCAGGAATCACTGGGCGGTTATGGTGGAATTCAGCACTGTTTGGTTCCGGCCCCTAAACATTTAATTATTGATAAAAAATCGGACGGAACGTTGGATTATAAGGTGTTTGCCCAGGAACAGGACGCAGCATCTATGATGAAAATATTAGGATATTAATCCGAAAATATTTGCAAACATGAAAAAATCACTTATTTTCGCAGCCCTTAAATAGAATAAAGTCATGGCAGTTACACGTTTGAAAAGAAAAGATAGAAGAAACAAAAATGCTTCGATGGATCGCAAGCAAGCTATCAAATTGAACACTAAATTGGTGAACGTTAAGTCGCCAAATACAGAGAGAGTAGTTATCATCGAAAACTAGTTTCTTAAGATATTTATACCAAAGAGCCCGGTTCCTGAATGGAGTCGGGCTCTTTTTGTTGCCTACTTATATTATATTTATAGATATTTCACTTCTTAAATGACCATTGACGAACGATACATGCAGCGTTGCCTGGAACTCGCCCGATTGGGAGCAGGGAACGTTTCGCCTAATCCGATGGTAGGCTGTGTGATTGTGCACAATGATGAGATTATTGGGGAAGGATGGCATTGGCAATATGGAGGTCCGCATGCCGAAGTAAATGCAATTGCTGCGGTAGTCGATAAGAAAATGCTGAAAGAGGCTACTGTGTATGTGAACTTGGAGCCGTGCAGTCATTTTGGTAAAACACCACCGTGCGCGGATTTGCTTGTTCAGCATCAGGTGAAAGGGGTTGTGGTAGGCATGATTGATCCGTTTGCGGCCGTTTCGGGAAACGGAATCCGCAAGCTTGAAGCATCCGGCATTACAGTTAGGGTTGGTGTTTTAGAAGGAGAATGCAGAGAACTCAATAAACGCTTCATTACCTATCACAAGAAACAACGGCCTTATATCATCTTAAAATGGGCACAAACACAGGATGGAATGATAGCTCCGGATACATCGCAGATGAGCAAGGAAGAATTTCTGCAGAAACGTCAAATAACGGGTCCCGTAGTACAAACGTTGGTTCACAAGTGGAGAGGAGAAGAAGATGCCATTTTGGTTGGATCGAATACGGTTGTGATGGACAATCCGGAACTGAATACAAGGGCATATCCCGGAAAAAAACCATTGCGCATCACACTTGATCGAACCGGTAAGTTAAATCAGGATGTGAAATTTTTAGATGGTCATCAACCCACACTCATTTTTACTGCAAATACAAATCTATTACCTCCCAATGCACAAACGGAGTATGAAATCATTGATTTTAACCAATCCGTCTGGCCTCAAATAGTAAAAGTGCTTCATGCGCGCAATGTGCAATCACTTATTGTAGAAGGTGGCGCCATAGATACCATTGGACGTGGTACTTTATTGACTTCG
>JAZKGH010000128.1:0-8150 GCA_040386055.1 Bacteroidota bacterium | reverse complement strand
GGTACCTGCAAACTGGCATCTAATTCTCAACTCGTAATTCTCAATTCTTACTTTCCCTACCAGCTTCCTCCGCTTCCTCCGCCTCCAAATCCGCCACCTCCAAATCCTCCGAAGCCACCTCCGCCTCCACCTCCAAATCCTCCATCACCACCTCTGCTGAATCCCCCACTAGCAAGTGTGCCCCAAAGTATTGGTCCGGCCAAGCCTCCACCACGTCTGCCTCCACCACCTCTTCCACCACGACTCAAAAACACCACTATGATAATGGCAAAAATCACAAAAGTTACCCATGAGAATTTCTTTTTCCCTTTTGCCTGTGGTTTGTCATTTACATATTCCCCCGAAGCCAACTGCATAATAGTAGTTGTGGCTTCATCGAGGCCTGCATAGTAATTTCCCGCCTTAAAGTTCGGATTCATTTGCTCCGTACGAATGCGCGTTGTCATGGCATCCGTAACAGTGGCCTCCATTCCGTAACCGGTATGAATACGTGCTTTCCGATCCTGTATAGCTACATAAATCAAGAGTCCGTTATTCTTTCCCTTCTCTCCAATTCCCCATGCTGTTGCCAGTCGTTGGCAGTAGTCAAACAAATCATCACCATCCAGACTATTTTCAATAACGACAGCAATTTGAGTAGAAGTTGAATCAAAGTAGGCAACAAGCTTTTGTTCCAACGCACTCTTTTCCTGTTCACCCAGCACACCTGCATAATCATTCACCAAAGTGATTGGTTTGGCCGGAATATCCTTTGCGTAGAGGTTTGTACTCAATAGCCCAAATAAAGCAGTTAGTAAGAATGCCAGTCTGAAACTCCACGTCCGAAATCTCATCCCAATAGCTATCGGGCACGAAATATTAAATTTATTCATGGTCCCCTCCAAACGAAATATCATTGCTCAATTCATTGGTATCATCCGCAGCATACGGAAAATATGTTTTCAATTTTTGACCTGCATCTCCAATAGCTTTAATAAGTCCTTCTGCATAGCTGCCTTCTTTAAAGTGTTGCAGCAGTAATTCTTTTTCTGCATCCCAGAATTGCTGTGACACTTTCTCATGAATGCCTTTATCTCCAAGTATGGCAAACTTCTTTGATGTATAGGCGACATAAAATAATACCCCATTTTTCAAATCGGTAGCATCCATGCCTAAACTTTCAAATACTTTTTGCGCACGTTCATATGGATCACCCTCACAGGTAGGTTCAATGTGCACCCGTATCTCACCCGAAGTATTCAACTCCGCTTGTTTGATGGCCTCAACAATTTGTTGTTGCTCGGTATCCGTAAAAAAATTCTTAGCCACTACTGAATAGATTAAATAAATGGAGAAAAGAAAAAGCCGCAGATAGCACAGGTTGAATCTGTGTAATCTGCGACTATGAAAAGATATTATTATTCAAATTTTACTTCAGGTGCTTTATCAGCTCCTGCTGTTGCTTCGAAGTATCCTTTTTTATCGAAACCGAACATACCTGCATAAATCACTTGCGGAAATTTGCGAACGTATGTGTTATACTCTTTCACAATTTCGTTGAATTTTTGGCGTTCAACGGCAATACGGTTTTCAGTTCCTTCTAATTGTGATTGCAATTCCAGAAAATTTTGGGTTGCTTTTAATTGTGGATATTGCTCAGCAACCACCATCAAACGACCCAATGCTTGTGATAACTCGCCTTGTGAAGCCTGGAATTTTTGAATTTGCTCAGGTGACAACTTGCTGGCATCTACCTTTACTTGTGTAGCACTTGCCCTTGCATTAATTACATCTGTCAGTGTTTTTTGTTCAAAGTTGGCAACTCCTTTTACGGTGTTTACCAGATTCGGAATCAAATCCAACCGTCTTTGGTATACATTTTCAACCTGTCCCCAAGCTGCACTAGTTCCTTCTTGCTTGCTTACCATGTTGTTGTAACTGCCACAACCGTTAAAAATCAATAATAAGAATACTCCTAAAATGACCAATAGAATAATGGTTCCTTTTTTCATGTTTAAATAGTTTTAAGTTTGAGTAGATGCAAGATACAATTAAAATACCACTTACTCATTTGCTGACATAAATGCAGTTAATTATATTCACTATGTGCTACATGCTCATTATCAATACACTCAAAACATCCTTTATCCTGAGTGATCAAATAAAACTTCCTGTTTTGTGTTTACCCTTGTTTATAATAGTTTCGCTTCAAGATTGAGATATTGATGATATACAAAGCCGACTGCCTACATTTTAAGGGACACATTCCTTGCAAACCACATAAACAACATGGTTACCATTGTGATGATTGCCCTGCTTTTGAAAAAGTTTCAAAGCGCATTCTGATTATTAAGTTAGGCGCAATCGGTGATGTGATTCGCACTACCCCTTTGGTGGTAAAGTTCAGAAAAGATTTTCCCGGTTGCAAAATTACCTGGCTAACATGGACACCCGACATTCTACCATCATCACATATTGATGAAATTTTGAAATGGGACCACAATAGTTTGATGTACACCCAAAATAGTACTTGGGATATTGCTATTAACCTTGATAAGGAAAAAGAAGCAGGCGCTTTGCTAAAGGTAGTTGATGCCAAAGAGAAATATGGTTTTGTATTAAAGGATAATGAAATTCAACCCATCAACGAATTAGCCATTCATAAATTTATGACAGGCATGTTTGATGACGTGAGCAAGGCTAATACTAAAAGTTATTTACAGGAGATTTTTGAAATCTGCGGATACACTCATCAGGGCGAACCCTATTTGATGGATGCTCACGAAGACAAAGGCTACACATGGAACTTACCAAAAGGTAAAAAAATAATAGGGATGAATACCGGATGCGGTGGCCGTTGGACCACACGTTTATGGAGCATTGATAAATGGGTGGAGTTAGTGGGCATTGTTAAACAACAGCATCCAGATGCAGAAGTATTGTTATTAGGCGGTGAAGCGGAAGATGCCCGTAACAAAGAAATTCAGCAGCGTAGTGGCGCAACATATTTAGGATACTACAGTTTATATGAATTCATTAATCTGGTAAACCATTGCGACCTTGTAATTACACAGGTTACCATGGGTATGCATATTACATTGGCATTGGGCAAAAAGATTGTATTGATGAACAATATCTTCAACCCACACGAATTTGATTTATTCGGCAAAGGCGAAATTGTTGCTCCCGATAAAGCATGCAAATGTTTCTATAGAGGAAGCTGCGTGGATGGAACAAGCTGCATGGAAGAATTACCTGCTAGTAAGATAGCAGATGCTGTACAACGTCATCTGTAACCACGCAATGAATCAGGCTGTCTACCACACCAGCTTACCTATTTTACCTTTGGGTCCGGCTAAGAAAACAGCTTTGCCGTTTTTTGCCTTGCGTACAACATGGAAGGGTTCTAAGGAGATATGGATTGTTTCCTTTAGACCAATATCATCTATCGTGCATGCTGATGTTCCACAAAAAATGAATTTATCTACATCGAGAGACTCAATACATGAAAAGTAAAACTCTGTTGTCCGGGTCAATATTTTCGGATCTTTTAGGTTAAGAATAAAGTAGTTCGCAGATGTGTTCTTTTCTTTGAGGTAATCACCCCCTATTCCAACAATATGACCATAGTGGTACACAATAGAAAAACAACCTGATGATTGTTTTTCAGAAGGCAAAACATTGAATTGAGATAACCAACCTTTAGATTTCATATTCTTTACAAATAATCTTGATAGCATTCCTCCCGAAACAATCCCAACATCGTTCTTTCCCCAACACCGAATACTTGTACCGCTTGCTGCAAAAACAGCTTCTCCTTCCATTGCTTCAGGTGTTTGTGTTGAATCTAATTCCTTCCATGTTTTCCCTCCATCTTTCGTTTGCATTAATAAAAAATGCCCGTTAACCGGATCACCAACCAGCATTCCCCTTTTATCATCCCAAAAATCCATGCCATCTAAAAAATAAGCGGTGTCCGTATTTTTATAAACCTCTTTCCACGTTTGTCCGCCATCCGTTGTTTTCAAAATATAAGCGGGAGTACCACTACTCATAATGATGGCACGTTTAGCATCAAATGCTTCTACATCTCTAAAGTCAGACTTTTCGTATCCTTTAAGTTGTGTGTAAATGAAAGTCTTCCCGCCATCTACGCTTCGGGCCATCGTTCCTCTGCTGCCACTTACCCAAATCGTCTGATCATCCACTACACTCAACCCTCGAAAACTGGTTTTGCTTAAGATGACACCTTCTCCCAATTGAAAAGTATTAGAGTCGAGCACTTCAATTCTGTATTGGGCTTTAGCCGAAAACATAAAAGCGAAGGAGCAAAGGAAGCAGAGGATTTTAACCGAATTATTCATTGAGGTAAATATAGCATTTTTGATTTGTTTGCTGTTTGCCCGCGCGCAGGTGCCTTCGGCCTTTTTCGCTTCGCGGAAGCTCAGGCACCTTTTCCTTCCCGCACTCTTTACACCTCCTTAATTCTCTAATACCTTAATGCCACAATCTCCACCCCATATACTCAATCTATACATTCTCTTAATCCCTTAATCCCCTCATTTCATTATCTCATGATCATCCCCATAGCTATCGGGACTCATTTACTCATTCTCTCATTTACTCATCTACTCATTTGTTCCTTTGCACATTCTCCCCTACTTTCGTTCACGTTTGAAAAAAGTACTCTACATTGCTTATTACTGGCCACCTTGCGGGGGAATTGGCGTAGTGCGCAACCTTAAGTTTGTGAAATATTTTCGCAACCATGGTTGGGAACCTGTTATTTATGCTCCCGAAAATGCCAGCTATCCAATTATTGATACAAGTACAGTAAAAGATTTACCGGAAGGTGTTGAAATAGTAAAAACACCCATTTTCGAACCCTATGGTTTGTTCAACCTCGCTAAAGGAAAAAGACCAGCTGAGCAAGTTAAAGATGTGTTTCTGGTTCACGAAAAAAAGAACTCCTTCATTCACGATTTGGGGTTATGGATACGTGCTAATTTTTTCATTCCGGATGCACGTTCGTTTTGGATTACACCATCCATAAAGTATTTGCGCGAATATTTAAAACAACATCCTGTTGACGCCATCATTTCGTATGGCCCACCACATTCCATGCATATTATTGCTAAACAGCTCCACAAAGAGTTTGGCATTCCATGGGTAAGCGACTGGCAGGATCCATGGACAGAGATTGACTATTTTTCTAAGTTCAAGATGACTTCCCCGGCACGTAACAAACATATACGTTTGGAAAAAGAAGTAATTACGCAGGCCGATGCATTGGTGATGGTGAGTAAAAACTGGTGTGTTGATTTAGAAAAATTGAGTGGCAGAAGTGTTGATTATATTCCATTTGGATTTGATGAAAGTGACTTTGAAAATATAACCTATCAACGTAGCGAGCACTTTACCATCAGCCATTTTGGGACATTCGGTACCGACCGCAATCCCATGAATTTATGGAAGGCGCTGCAAGAATTAAAAATAGAATTTCCTCTATTAGAAAAACAATTACGTATTCATTTAGCGGGCCAGGTTGATGCTTTAGTATTTCAATCCATTGAACAAGCCGGGCTCAAGGAACAACTCAAATACGACCGTCAGATTAACAAAAGTGAATTGTTCGGATTTCTGATAAACAGCAATGTACAGCTGGTACTAATTAACACCCCCGAAGAAGGGATTAAGTACAACAATAAAGGCCGTGTTCCGGCCAAGGTATTTGAATGTATTGGTTCGCGACAACCTGTTTTAGTAATTGGTCCGAAAGACGGAGATGTTGCCGATATTATCGCGGAGACACAAACGGGTATAACGTGTACTTATGAAGATTTTGATTCCATCAAACAAACCATTCAAACATGGTATGTCAATTGGCTAAACGATATACCAAGTACTCAACCACAACATATCGAACAATTCAGCTTTAACAATCTCAGCAAACAAATGGCTGAAATCCTGAATCGGATTTCTGTATAATTCTATTTAAAAGCCTCAATCGAAATCCTGTCTCCATCAACTCCAAACCATTTTGTGAGATAGTAATTGGGATACTGGAGGTATTTTTTTACCATATTCTCAATGAAACTTCCACGTAAGGGTATGGTATTGGGATGTTTTACATCTTGTTTAATGATTATTTTAGAAAAACCGGCCATCTCACACATTTTACGGGCTGTTCCGGCACTAAATTCTGTTAAATGATAAGGAGGAATGGTCATTGTTTTTTGAGTTCCAATCAATTTATACAAGAAGAAAGCCAACCTACTGGAAATCAGATTCAAGGTTCCAGGTAGATGAATAATTACAACCCCACCCGGTTTTAATATTTTATGTGCCAACTGCATGGACTCTGTGGGATTGGTAAAATGTTCTAATACGTCACCCATGATGATGATATCAAATTCATTTTCACTAATTCCTTTACCCAAAAGCTTGTCATCAAATGACTGATTAATAATATCGATACCGAAATGTTGTTTAGCATATGTAACAGCAAATTCAGATAATTCGATCCCCTTTACATTAAATCCTCCCTTTTTTAATGCGTACAAAAAATTTCCCGTAGCACAGCCAATCTCAAGAATATTCCCACTTGAAACATATGATTTCATCTCTGCAACACCTGATGCATAATCGCCTTCATTCAGTAATTTTACGTACTCATCATTCATATGGTGTGTCTTGCTGTCAGCTTCCGTGAAATACTCCGAAGCATACATGTCAACAATTTCTTCATCTGAAGGACGTGGCCAAATTGAACGTAATCCGCAATTATCACACTGCATCAACCACAAAAACCTATCTTTAAAGGCATAACGAAAAGGGACCTTATTAGCTTTTACGCCACCACATAAATTACATTCAAAATTGCTTTCCATAAGTATATTTGAAGCAACAAGTAAACGAAACAAATGCCACTTATCAAAATACACGACCGTTTTTTTGAGCCTTTTATTTTATCAGATGAGATTGAAAAAAGGGTGAAACTCATTGCTTCCGAAATCAGTAAAGAATACGAAGGGAAAAATCCATTGTTTCTGGCCGTGCTCAACGGAGCGTTTATCCTTGCTGCAGATTTATTGCGTGAGATTCATTTTCAAAGTGAAATTTCCTTTGTCAAAATCTCGAGTTATCAGGGAATGCAAAGCTCCCACACCATTAAAGAACTTATCGGTTTTACCGAAAATCTTCAGAATCGACATGTCATTATTATCGAAGATATTATCGATACCGGTTTAAGCATGAAACATATTCTGGAGCAAGTTCAATCACATAGACCCGCTTCAATAAAAGTAGCTACCTTATTGCTAAAAAAGGCAGCTCTAAAGTACTCCGTACAAACTGATTATATCGGCTTTGAAATAGAGAACAAATTTGTGGTAGGCTATGGACTTGACTATGATGGCGTGGGCCGCAACTTCCCGCATATATATGTAGAAAAGGGCATTTAATAGTTTTCTGTCTTCTGTTTACTGTCATGCCCAAATCTGTTTGGGGGATATATTAAGTCCTGAGATTGAGCAGTCAGATATCTATCTTTATTGTCGATTGACAGTATCTCAACAACCGAAAACCGTAAACGGCAAACCACAAACCGACAAACAATCCGATATTTTTCGCTTAATTTGCACCTTTAGAATTCAGGTTATTATTCATCAAAACCAACACACATGTTAAATATTGTACTATTCGGACCTCCGGGTGCAGGCAAGGGCACACAATCTGCCAAACTGATTGAAAAATATGGATTGATTCACCTCTCAACAGGTGATATTTTCAGGGCAAATATCAAAGGTGGAACTGAGTTGGGCAATCTTGCGAAGAGTTATATTGATAAGGGACAATTGGTTCCGGATGAAGTAACCATAGGTATGCTCGCAGGTGAAGTAAATAAAAATCCTGAAGCCAAAGGATTCATTTTTGACGGATTTCCACGCACGCAGGCGCAGGCAGGAGCATTGGATGAATTGCTTTCGTCAAAAGGAACAGCCATCTCAATGATGTTGGCACTGGAAGTAGAAGAAGAAGAATTGCGTAAACGGTTATTATTACGTGGAAAAGATAGTGGTCGTGCAGACGATCAGGATCCTTCCGTTATTCAAAAACGCATTGACGTGTACAATGGAGAAACCATGCCGGTAAAAGACTTTTACACCGAG
>JAZKGH010000127.1:0-6373 GCA_040386055.1 Bacteroidota bacterium | reverse complement strand
GGGGTATACATTATGATGCAGAAGGAAAAATAGCCATATTTGGCAGCGATAGTAAAGAATACAAAAGCTTTGCAAAAGACAAAAATCTTACCGTTGTGAAAGCAATGAAGTCAAAGAAATAATAATACGTTTTACTCTGTGAATACAAACAATACACGCCCGATCAATAGTGTGATTCCAATGGTAACAATACCTACAGGAACAATTGAATTAAGGGATGATAGAACCAAAACAAAATGGACCGTTGACCTTCAGCCTTTTTTACTGGCAACATTCCCGGTAACACAAGACCTGTATGCTGAGATCATTCAACAATCACCGGGTACTTTTAAAGGAGACAAACGCCCTGTTGAAACAGTTTCCTGGAAAGATGCAGTAACCTTTTGCAATGAGTTGTCGCTTCTCTCATTATTGCAACCTTGTTATGTATTTGATGTAAACAGTGAAGCTATAACTTTTGATGCTATAGCAGATGGATTTCGATTACCCACAGAAGCCGAATGGGAATATGCCTGTAAAGCGGGAACATCCGGCATCAGATATGGAACGTTGGATTCAATTGCATGGTACAAAGACAACTCAGAAGGAACAACACATGACGTTGGGCAAAAACAACCGAATGCATGGGGCTTATATGACATGTTAGGAAATGTGTGGGAATGGTGTTCAGATGTATATGACGAAACAGTTTACGGCTCCTACCGTATTTTCAGAGGCGGTGGCTGGTGCGATGAAGAAAGAGGTTGTATCGCCACCAACAGAAGAAGAAGTCACCCCGTTTCATTTAAAATCGATGATCTTGGATTCAGACTTGCCAGAAATGTAATAACCACACTTTAATCCGGTGACTTCGGCCATCCCTGATGTATCGGAGACTCAGCCGCCTTTCATATTACTTCATTATTAACGTAAAACATATTAACTATCACTTATTAACCAATTAACTTATTAACCCTCACCAAACATGTATACCATCAAAAGAACAAACTCTGACGATCTTGATTTTCAAACATTGGTAAGACTCCTTGACAAAGACTTGGCTATTCGGGATGGAGAGGAGCACGCATTCTTCGCGCAATACAATAAAATTGATGCTATCAAACATGTTGTGGTAGCATATGAAAATGAAACCGCCATAGGATGTGGTGCAATTAAAGAATACGATAAAAATATCATGGAAGTAAAAAGAATGTTTGTACAACCCGAAAAGCGCGGAAATGGAATTGCTTCCATCGTTTTGAAAGAGCTGGAAAATTGGTCAATAGAACTGGGTTATCCAAAATGCATTTTAGAGACCGGCATAAAACAACCGGAAGCCATTCGTTTGTATACCAAAAACAATTACAATCGTATCCCCAACTACGGGCAATATGCAGAAGTTGCAAGCAGTGTGTGTTTTGAGAAGCAGTTGAGTTAATTGTGTTAAGTATGTTGAATATGTTAATTATGTATTTTGTTAATTGTGTGTATTATTAACGGATAACATAATTAACATATTCAACACAATTAACATTTCTTACTTTTGCCACATGACAGAACCAACCTTCCCCGTACAACTTGATCTGCGCATTGATTGGAGTGAACTGGATTACTTCGGACATGTAAACAATGTCTCTTTTTTTAAGTACATTCAGGCCTCAAGGGTGTATTACTGGGATCATATCGGATTAACACAATCGCACCGTGCGACCAATATTGGTCCTATGTTGGTATCTTGTAAATGTGATTTCAAACAACCCTTGTTTTACCCCGGTCACGTATCCATTCTCTCCCGTGTCGAATTCATTAAAAATACCAGCTTTGGCATCCAGCACCGTTTGCTCAACAGCTCCCACGAAACTGTAGCCGAGGCTCATGATATTATGGTACTGTTTGATTTCAATACCAACCAAAAGGTACTAATCCCTCAAGCCCTCAGAGATTCAATTGAACAATTGGAGAAACCCTCATTTGGTGTTTAGCTTTTGACTGAAAGTAATAATTATGGGTTTCCTTGTTTGCCAACTTTCTTTTCGTGATCTTTCTTCCTCTTTTATTTTCTGTGCCCTCGTGTACACAAAACATTGCAGATAACCATAATTAACCTATCAACATTATTAACTGATCAGCCACATGATAACCATAGAACAATTCAGAGCGATTGCGCTTTCGTTTCCTGAGGTTACTGAAGAGCCACATTTTGAAAAAACATCTTTTCGAGTTAAGAAAAAGATCTTTGCCACTTATGACAAGAAAGAGAATCGTGGTTGTGTTAAACTATCGATCATTGACCAAAATGTGTTCTCAGCTTATGATAATACAATTATCTATGCTATTCCGAACAAATGGGGCACAATGGGCTGGACCAATATTGAACTGAGCAAAGTACGCAATGCTGTATGCAAAGATGCGTTGACCACAGCCTACTGTGAAGTTGCTCCAACAAAGCTGGCGGAACAGGTGAAGAAATAAAGTCGGGGTTGGCGGTTAGCTCTTAGCTTTAGCTGTTGGTTTGTGCCAGCACATTTTACATGAAACATATTAACAGATTAACAAAATTAACATGAATTCCATAACCATCATACTTACAGGCGCCACCGGAATGGTAGGTGAAGGTGTATTGCTCGAATGTCTGCAAAACGAAAACGTTGCATCAGTGCTCATGATGAACCGCAGACATTTTGATCTTACACATCCTAAGTTGAAAGAATTATTGGTATCCGACTTTATGAAACTGGAACAATATGCCAATGACCTGAAAGGGTACGATGCATGTTTTTATTGTGCGGGTATCAGCTCCATTGGAATGAAGGAAGACGAATACACCCGCATTACATATGACACCACATTGCATGTTGCCAATGTTTTATTGCAACACAATCCGAATATGACATTCAACTTCGTATCAGGGGCAAGTACCGATAGCACAGAAAAAGGAAGAATGATGTGGGCGCGTGTGAAAGGAAAAACTGAAAATGACCTAATGAAATTATCCTTTAAAGGAGTCTATAATTTCCGCCCGGGATTTATGATGCCTTTTAAAGAACAGCGCAACGTAAAAACCTTTTTCAAGTTTTTCGGTTTCTGGTTTCCGCATGTATTTCCCAAGAGCACACTTACTCTGGAAGAGGTTGGACGGGCAATGATTCATACTTCAACAAAAGGAACTGCTAAACATGTGCTGGAAGTGAAGGATATTAAACACCTTGCAAAATAAGAACAATCATATGCACCTTCCACCTTACGAACCTTTTCCTGCTCTCAATGGAGCACATGTTTCATTACGCCAAATAACGACCGCAGATATTCCCGACATCATAGAAATTTCTTATTATGATGCCATTCAGGCCGGTTCAGTTGAACAAGCCATAAGCATGCAGGAAAAAATCAACCTTGATTATGTCACAGGCAATTCCATTCACTGGGGTATTGTATCCAACCAAACCAACCGAATAGCGGGAACGTGTGGCTATTACCGAGGTTTCAAGAACGGTGAAGGAGAACTTGGTTGTGTCTTATTATCACAATACTCGGGCAAAGGGTTGATGACCCATGCCATGCAACTGGCCATTGATTTTGGGTTTAATACAGTAGGTTTAACAAGAATTTATGCCGTCACATCAACAACTAATCATAAGGCTATTGCTTTGTTCAGTAGACTTGATTTTAAACAAGTGGCAATAGTGGAAGACGATGTTGAGTTTGAATTAAGAAGTCACGCTGAAATATTGCAGAACATTTAAAACAAACAAGTGTTACACCTATAACACAACATTCACTACATGTCAACACTTCCAATTGTAACCAAAACCGTTCATATTCATGCTCCCGAATCATCCGTGTGGAATGCCATTACGCAGCCTCAGAAATTACAACAATGGATGTCGGAATCTCCTATAATAGTAACATCAGAAGAAGTTGTAGGTGGTATTTTCTCCATAAAGGGAAAGATGAATGGGGCACCTTATGAAAGTAAAGGTTTTGTATTAGCATGGGAACCTAACCGGCATTTTCAATACAGCTACTGGAACAAAATTTCCCGCATACCTGATGTTCCCGAAAATTACTCCATCCTCGATTTCCGTTTAACTTCAATTGAAACCGGAACCACTCTTACTTTCACTCAAAATAATTTCATAGGTAAAGCCAGCTTTGAACACTCGAACTACTACTGGGGTATAGCATTGGTGGCATTGAAACGATTTGTGGAGGGGAGTTCGTTAATTGGCTACTGAGTTATTATCAAAAATGCAAATTCCATATTGACTCTAACATAATTAACAAATCAACTTCATTAACACAATCAACATTATCCTAACTGGCCCCTCACATCTCCTCAAATTTTTTTCTGCGAATATCAACCACCCGTTGTTCAAAGGAAACTTGTTGTTCCAGAGCATTAATGATGGGTGTAAACTGATCCATAAGAGTTTGGTCATGGTTGATGCGTTTACTTTCTTTGATATCCACATGCACAAATCGGGTCCATAATATGGATTTAAGTCTTCTTTTATGTTCATCCCACATACGCATTTCCACTAAGATATCAGAAGTATTAAACTCTAATACAGTTGATTGAATGATCACCTTTTCCATCAAAACAGCAGGAACAAAATAAGCAATCTGGTTGAGCCCCACCACCCAGCTTTTACCGGTTTCCGTTGCATAGGTATGTATGACAAATTCATGATTGTTGGCAAGATGATCCTCACGTGCATTGATAAAATAATCAATGTACTTTGAATTATTCAGGTGGTTAAACGGGTCGCAATCCGGAAAACGGATCAGGTGAGTACTTTCAGGTGTTTTCATATTCGGGTATTAGTTATTGAGTTAATTGTTATTAGATAATTGATTACAATATCGGTGACTTCTACCGATAGCTATCGGTAGAAGTCACCGAGCTCAGCCACCTTTCATTTTCCTTTTATATTTCCATTTACTGTGTTGTGTCTTTCTTCTTCCTTTATCTTTTGTGTATTCATGTACAAATCGCATTTAACTCAATTAACATACTCAACATAATTAACCAATCACATCCTCTCAACAACAATCGCAGATGCCCCACCTCCACCATTACAAATAGCTGCTAATCCATAACGGCCATTTTCTTGTCTCAGCACAGAAATCAATGTACATAAGATCCGTGCACCCGAAGCTCCCAATGGATGTCCCATTGCAATGGCTCCGCCATACACATTTGTTTTGTCCATATCAAATCCAAGTATCTGCTGATTAGCCAAAACAACTGCTGCATACGCTTCATTCAGTTCAAAAAAGTCAATATCCTTTATGGAAAGATTAGCTCGTTTCAATGCTTTAGGAATGGCCAGAGAAGGAGCTGTTGCATATCCTTCAGGCGACTGCGCGGCATCAGCATAGGCAATAATTTTTGCCAGTGGTTTGAGCTTGTATTGTTCAACAGCTTCTGCCGATGCAAGTAATAATGCAGCCGCTCCATCATTCAGATTACTCGCATTAGCCGCTGTGATGGTTCCATTGGCTTCGAACGTAGGTTTAAGTTTTGCAACCTTATCCATAATGATCTTAGAAATATCTTCATCTTCTTCAAGGAATACATTTCCGTTTTTGGTAGGAATGCTTACCGGGAATACCTCCTGTTTAAACTTACCCGACCGTGTTGCTTCAGCGGCTCTGGTATACGAACGTAAAGCATATGCATCCTGTTGTTCGCGTGTCAATGCATATTGCGTAACCGTTCTCTCTGCAATATTGCCCATATGTATGTGGTGATACACATCTGTCAATCCATCTTTTAATAAGCCATCAATAAACGTTTCATCACCGAGCTTCACCTGCTTGCGCAATACATTGTAGTGAGGTGTATTGCTCATGCTTTCCATACCACCTGTCATCACCAAATCTTCTAATCCCAATTGAATTTGTTGTGCACCCAAAATGGTAGCCTTCATGCCTGCTGCACATACTTTGTTTACGGTTGTGCAATCTGTTTCAGCCGGAATCCCTGCAAAAATGGATGCTTGTCGTGCCGGTGACTGGCCAAGGTTAGCGGACAATACATTACCCAAATACACCGAGTCTATTTTCATCGGGTCGATACCTGCCGATGCATAAGCCTCTTTAACAGCCAATGCTCCTAATTGGGTTGCCGATAGTGAAGATAAACTGCCCAAAAAACCTCCTATAGGTGTTCGTTTTGCCGATACGATAAATACTTCTTTCATATACTAATTATTGACTGACCTGAATAACTTGTTCTTCGGTAAAACCCAGAATGGGCGGAGTAGTTACATCCAGCATATTGAGGTAAATACACAATGCTCCTCGGTGGTGAACCTCATGAACAACAAGAGCTCTTAAAAAAGTAGCGAGTGTTGCCGGCGTGCTTAGCGTATTGTGGCTGGGCATGACC
>JAZKGH010000126.1:0-2237 GCA_040386055.1 Bacteroidota bacterium | reverse complement strand
GCATCTCCCGAATTGTTAAAAACAAAATATGGTTTTAAGGGGCGTACCATTCTTTCTACTTTTGGTTTGATCAGTTCGGGGAAAAGTATTGAAACAACCCTGAAGGCTTTACCTGCCATTATCAAAATGCATCCTGATGTATTGTTTCTGGTGATTGGTAAAACGCATCCTACGGTGGTTAAACAGGAAGGAGAAAGTTACCGGAATTCACTTGAAACCATTGTGTCGGAATTGAACCTTGGAGCACATGTTCAATTTGTGAATTATTATTTACCCCTGTATACTTTGCTGGAATACTTACAGCTCACGGATATTTATCTCTTTACATCTAAAGATCCTCATCAGGCGGTAAGCGGCACCTTTTCGTATGCTATCAGTTGTGGTTGCCCTATCATTTCAACACCTATTCCGCATGCATGTGAAGTTTTGCAAGAGGATGCAGGTATACTTATTGACTTTGAAAATGTAGACCAATTACAAGAGGCTGTTAACCTCTTACTTGATGATAAACACTTGCGTGAACATATCCGGTTGAATGCATTGCACCGCATCATATTTACGGCATGGGAAAACACAGCTATTGCACATGCGCTGTTGTTTGAGAAATATGCCAACGGTGATATTGAATTGATTTATGCAATGCCGAAATTGAATCTTGAACATGTACATCAGCTTACTACTGATGTTGGTATGATTCAGTTTGCAAACATCAACCGCCCTGATTTAGAGTCAAGCTATACTATTGATGATAATGCCCGTGCCATGATCGCCATGTGCATGCATTACGATGCTACGCGAAACACAGATGATCTATGGTATGTCAGTACTTATTTATCATTCATCGGATATTGTATTCAATCCAACGGACGGTTTTTAAATTATGTTGACAAGGAACAATTGTTCACTCCTCAGAATAAAGAGAATAATTTGGATGATGCCAATGGTCGTGCTATTTGGGCCTTGGGATATTTAATCAGCTTGAAAGAAATACTACCTGCAGAAATGGTGGGAACAGCCATTCTGTTGATGGATCAGGCTCTTTCATATGTTGTGTCGGTGCATTCAACACGGGCTATTGCATTTGCATTGAAGGGATTGTTTTATTACGACAGTGTATTGCCTAATCAGAAATTCAAAGTTCTGGCTTCTCTTCTCGGACATCGTTTGGAAAGGATGTATGAACATGAATCGGGAGCAGGGTGGGACTGGTTTGAAAGTTACCTCACGTATGCTAATGGAATTTTACCGGAAGGTATGTTATGTGCTTATCAAATTACAGGCGAAGAGATTTTTAAACAGGTTTCTAAGAAAGCGTTTGATTTTTTACTGGCCAATACCTTTAGCCGGTCTGCTATTAAATTGATATCTAATCAGAGCTGGAAGTACAAAGGTGGATTAACAGCGGTATTTGGCGAGCAACCCATTGATGCAGCCTATACCATACTTGCCTTAAGAAGGTTTTATGGTGTGTTTGAGGAAGATGCTTATCTACAAAAAATGGCCATCGCTTTTACCTGGTTTTTAGGGAACAATCACTTACACCAAATTATGTACAATCCATGCACTGGTGGATGTTACGATGGGCTGGAAGAGCATCATGTTAACCTTAACCAAGGTGCGGAGTCAACCCTCAGTTATTTGTTATCCCGTCTTACCGTTGAGAATTTCCAGACTGAGTACGAGTTAAATGGAGAATTGATAAACGAACAAGCGTACTGGTAATTTGAAATATGTGAATAATGTAAGTCTTATATAAGGTATAATGCCTATATATTCATATAAATATGAAAAAGCAAAATTGGCTAATTGTTGGAAATGGGTCATTAAATAAGAATATTTTCTTATTATATTATTGCAAAAATTTTATTCAATTAAAATATTTTTGCAATAAATAGCGAAGAAAATATTCTTAATTATATTACGCTTTATTTATGAAAAGACAGATTAGTTAAAGCTCACATTATGTTTAGCTAAAATATTATTCTTTATTTTAGACATATGCTTAATTCTTTTGACTAAACTCACAATATTTCTATTTATGTATCCCAGTGAAAGGTTTAAGTATATCCGCAAAAATTAGAATACGAGTTTCATCTGTTTTATTCCATGCTGTATGTAATAATGTGTCATCAAATACTACACCTTTTCTTTCTTTCCATTTATATGTTTCAGGTCTATTATGTGCTACTAGTTGTATACCTATATCTCCCTGTGGTATTTGAATACCTAGATGATAC
>JAZKGH010000125.1:20749-21774 GCA_040386055.1 Bacteroidota bacterium | reverse complement strand
GATAGCCCACCTGCACCGGAAATTCAAGGGATGATAAGGAAATATCAAAACGATTTTGCTCTACTTCCTCTACTCTGTTTTCACGATATGCAGCTGCAACACTCAATTGATTCTTGGTCGAATCAATGATAATATGATTGACAATCTTGATCTCCTCAAACTGAACTTTTGAGTACAATACTCCTGCCGACACATCCCAATGTTTTCCAAAATGCTTCTCAACTTTTATGCCTGCATTAAAACTGTATTGCGCCTTATCATTCTGTTCACGGTTTTTAAGGTATTTTTGCATCCAGCTTAGCGAAGCATCACTATTGGCATTGTATACACTATTCATCAACTGCGGTGTGAACACAGCTGCTATGCTCCAATAAGATTGTTTAGCCGGAGAAGGTACTGAAAGTGTTTCCATAGAAGGGTCACCTGTAGTTTGCATGCTACTATCAACGGCAGCCTTTGCCTGCAAACTATCCGCTACCGGTTGTGTGGAAGTTAAAATGGAATCTGAATGCGTTACAGCTATTGTGGTTGCAGGAGAAGCAACCTCCTTTGGGGAGGTTGCTGAATGAATTGTCTCTATGTATTCTTTACTTTCTGCTTCGGATAGAGGTTGGAAGGTAGATGTTGGAAGGTGAATGTTTGAAGCCGGTTTAACGGATACGACATCCGGGCGAGGTGACAACCTTGTTTTTTCTGCATAAATCTTACTTGTTGGTTGTGTATTGATAGGTGTAGAAAATGTTTGTTGTTTATAATCATCGTCTGTTTTGGAAGATTCCGAAACTTGTACCGGAAGTTTTTCGCGCGTATTCATTCCCGCCAACGGTTTTTGCTGATGGATGTCTTCTTGCTTGTTCATTGAAACAGATTGTCCGTCTTTAACGGCAAACCATAACCCAACACTCATTACCATAGCCACTACAGCCGACATACTCAGCCACACAAACAGTTTTCGCTGCTTACGCTGTTGTTCGCGTTTACGCATCATCACCGAAAATGAACCCTCAGGAGGTATCATTTCAAAC
>JAZKGH010000125.1:16863-20739 GCA_040386055.1 Bacteroidota bacterium | reverse complement strand
TTTCCATAATGCGAAAGTGGAATTTCCATCAAACCATTCAGCCTTTTTTCGAGCAAGGCCTTTGCTCTTAAATATTGCGATCGAGATGAACTTTCTTTGATGCCCAACGATGCCGCAATTTCTGCATGTGAGTATCCTTCGATCGCAAACATGTTTAACACAATTCTGTAACCTGTTGGTAGTTCTTGCACACACTTCATCACCAGTGCTGCATCCATGGTGTGAAACTGAAAACTCACCTCTTCAGGATTTGTTTCTAACAGTTCCAGATCTCCTTCCATTTTAAATTTTTTTGAACTGCGCAAATGGTTGAGAGAGGTATTCACCATAATTCGGGTTATCCATGTCTCCAGTGACGACTCGGACCGAAATGCCGACAGATTATTAAATACTTTGATAAATCCTTCCTGCAATACATCCTCCGCTTCTGCTATGGTTTGGGCATAACGATAACACACACCTAACATTTTGGGTGCGAACCTGTTGTAGAGCGTATTTTGAGCCGACTGGTTTTCGGCTAAACACGCTCTAATGAGTTCTGTGTCATCTTTGAGCAATTGCTTTCTATAGTAAGTAAATTTAATCAATGCATCGGAGCAGGTTTATCTGATTGTTAGTATTGACAACAGATACTGTACAATAGCTGCATCCTATTTAAAAATGACAACTACAAACAACAAAACCCCTACAGAATGAACTGCAGAGGTCTTGTAATACAACTTATGAAGTTTCTAAATGAGTTCCGCCTGATGGTGAGAATGCTCCAATATCAGCTGTATGGACGTTGGATGCGCATTTAAGGATACTTGTTCAAGTGATCCGATGGTGCTCAACAGTTCTTTGAACTCTTCCGCTGCTTTCAGGTTATGTTGGATAAGGTGCTGAATGTGTACATTTTCTTCAGCAGATGTTTCCTCGTAAATGTAGCGGATTAAATCGTTTGCAGTGTAAATTTCGGACATAGGCCAATGATAATAAATTAGATTTACTACCAAAACGGCCTTTCTCAGGAACTTATTGTAACTTCCTTAAACTTATTTCCGAAAAACAACGCAATTAGTTGATTTAAAGCACTAAACTCTTGCTTGTTGCTGTTCCATCATTTTGCGCAGATTGTTCAGTGCATAACGCATACGGCCCAAAGCCGTATTGATACTCACACCGGTGGCATCTGCAATTTCCTGGAAGCTCATATTGCCCCATTGGCGCATAATCAATACCTGACGTTGCTCCTCAGGCAGGCGTTTCACCAACTGTCTTACGTTATGTTCCGACTGACTTCTGATGATTTTGTCCTCATTTGACTCCTCCGCAATGGTGATATAGTTAAAGATATCGTTGCCCTCGCTATCCGTAATGGTTACATCGCGTTTCATTTTGCGGATATAATCAATGGTAAGGTTACGTGCTATACGGGCAGCCCAAGGTGCAAATTTTCCCTCCTCGTTATATTTATCCGACCGTATGGTATTGATAATTTTGATGAAGGCTTCCTGAAAAATATCTTCAGCAAGTGCACGGTTACGCACCAGCAAATAAATAGCTGTGTATACGTTGCGTTGGTGACGCTTAATTAAAGTTTCGAGGCTTGCCTCATTACCTTGTTGATACAGACGGATCAATTCTTGATCACTAATCTTCTGGTCATTCATAGGTTGTACTATTAAAAGGTTGAACTCAGAGAAAAAAATTAGTGTAGAATTATGTCTATAAGCGTGTGGTTATTTTTAGGTAATGGTTGTTATTGTAATTCGAATCTATGATAAAAATTAGACAATACAAATGTTAATTTTTACTTAATTCTTACGAATAAGTCGTTAACGCTTATTCAGACTGCTTATTGCCCGCTTTTTAATCTTTTACAAAAAGAGGTACTTCTGCACAAAAGTAAAACTAAATAGCATCCAAAACCTTTTCTTTGAAGTGTATATTTACCGCAGGAATGAAATTTAAGAGCGAACAAAAAACAAAAGATATAGTAATCAAAGGTGCACGCGTACATAACCTTAAAAATATAGATGTTACCATACCCCGCAATCAACTTACTGTCGTAACAGGTGTCTCCGGTTCAGGTAAATCATCATTGGTATTTGATACCCTGTATGCCGAAGGACAAAGACGTTATGTAGAAAGTTTATCGGCTTATGCCCGTCAGTTTTTGGGTAAGATGAATAAACCGGATGTAGATTATATTCATGGTATTTCACCGGCAATTGCCATCGAGCAAAAAGTAAATACACGTAATCCACGCTCAACCGTTGCCACCACAACCGAAATATATGATTACTTAAAATTATTGTTTGCCCGCACCGGTGTTACCTTCTCCCCTGTTTCGGGAAAAGAAGTGAAACGTGATACCGTAGAAAGTGTAGTAAACAAATTATTAGCACTACCTGAAGATACACGTGTATTATTGGTAGTACCCATTATACCTGAAAAGGACTTAAAGAAACAATTGGAAATCTATTTACAAAATGGATTCTCCCGTTTGCTCATCGATGAAAAACCCGTTGACATCGAAGAATACCTTTCAGATAATCCGAAATCAAAAATCCGAAATCCGAAATTATATCTGCTGATTGACAGATTTGCCATCATTCACAACGATGAAGATTTTCAAAACCGCTTAGCCGATTCAGTGCAGACGGCCTTTTTTGAAGGGCATGGCGAATGTTCCATTCATGTGGTGCAGGAAGGTGATTCGTTTACACAGGAAAGTTTCAGCAACAAATTTGAATTGGATGGTATCACATTTGAAGAACCCAATGTCAATTTTTTCAGCTTCAACAATCCATATGGTGCATGTAAAACCTGCGAAGGTTTCGGGTCAGTGATTGGAATTGACGAAGACCTTGTGGTTCCGGATAAAAGTCTTTCCATTTATGCTGATGCAATTGTTCCCTGGAAAGGCGAAAAAATGAGTGAATGGAAAGCCCATTTTATCAAGCTGAGCGCGAAAAATAAATTCCCGATTCACAAATCCTATCATGAACTCACCTCTGCGCAAAAAGATTATTTGTGGCAGGGAGATGCCGCGTGGGAAGGCATCAACGGTTTCTTTAAGGATCTGGAACGTCAGACATACAAAATACAATACCGTGTAATGCTGGCCCGTTATCGTGGTAAAACTACCTGTCCCGATTGCAAAGGAACACGCTTACGCAAGGACGCCAATTATGTGCGTATGGTAAACACTGCCATCAAAAAAGGAGGCATGAATGATTACCGTTCACTATCCGAAATTTTGTTGATGAGCATTGACGATGCCGCGATCTATTTTGACACTTTGAAACTAAGTGAACAACATACATCCATTGCCAAACGTATGCTCACTGAAATTACAGCGCGCTTGAGTTTTTTGCAAAATGTTGGTTTGGGTTATCTATCGCTTAACCGATTATCCAATAGCCTTTCAGGTGGCGAATCGCAACGTATTAACCTTGCTACTTCATTGGGAAGTAGTCTTGTTGGTTCACTGTATATTTTGGATGAACCAAGTATCGGCCTGCACTCTCGTGATACGGAGAAGTTGATTGGTGTATTGGAAAAACTGAGAGATATCGGCAATACGGTGGTGGTGGTGGAACACGATGAAGACCTGATGAAAGTTGCCGATCAGTTGATTGATATTGGTCCTGATGCGGGCGTTAATGGCGGGCAACTTATTGCGCAGGGAACATTTAAGGAAGTAACCCAAAACAAAAACAGCCTTACCGGAAAATATTTAAGCGGAAAAGAAGAAGTTCCCGTTCAAGATCGAATTCGACGTCCATAAGATAGTATTGGCTAGATTTCGTGACGAACTTAGAGGGCTTCCGGGATTCGGATGGCAGGGATTTCAAACCGCTGCGACGTACTGCCTTAACAACAATATCA
>JAZKGH010000125.1:4618-16853 GCA_040386055.1 Bacteroidota bacterium | reverse complement strand
GTAGCTGTTCCCGAAAAACGCAGAAAGTCGAATGATTTTATTACCATTAAAGGAGCACGTCAACATAACTTAAAAGGTGTTGATGCACGCTTCCCGTTACATGTATTAACGGTGGTTACAGGAGTTTCCGGTTCTGGTAAAACATCCCTTGTGAAAACTATTTTGTTTCCGGCTTTGCAAAAACAGCTGGGCAATTACAGTGGTGAAAAAACAGGTGCACATGATAGCCTTGAAGGCAACCTGAAAAGTATCAAACAAATTGAGATGGTGGACCAGAATCCTATTGGAAAATCATCGCGCTCCAATCCTATTACGTATATCAAAGCCTACGATACCATTCGTGAGTTGTATGCATCACAAGCGATTTCGAAAAGTCGTGGTTACAAACCGCAACACTTCTCGTTTAATGTGGATGGTGGCCGTTGTGAAACATGTCAGGGCGAAGGAGAAGTAACTATTGAAATGCAGTTTATGGCCGATATCCATTTGCCTTGCGAAGAATGTAAAGGCGCACGTTTCAAGGAAGAAATTCTGGATGTAAAAGTGCGCGGCAAACATATCAGCGATGTATTGAACATGAGTGTGGATGAAGCCATTGTTTTCTTTACGGAAGAAGCTTCCATCATGAACAAAATAAAACCGTTGCAGGATGTTGGTTTGGGTTATGTACAACTCGGACAATCATCCAATACCTTATCAGGCGGTGAAGCACAACGCGTGAAACTTGCTTCCTTTTTAGGTCGTGGCAAAAACAGTGATCATGTGCTCTTCATCTTTGATGAGCCCACAACTGGTTTGCATTTCAACGATATCAAAAAACTACTCGCTTCATTTGATGCATTGATCAAACAAGGCAATTCCATCATCGTTATTGAACACAATATGGATGTAATTAAATGTGCCGACTGGGTAGTAGATTTAGGCCCCGAAGCCGGTGACAAAGGTGGTAAACTGGTATTCGAAGGAACACCGGAGGATTTGATTAAAGTGAAAGAAAGCTACACGGGAAAATATCTAAATGAAAAGTTATTGAGTTAATGGGTTATTGAATAGCCAGTAACTGAATAACTCAATAACCTAATAACTTACTCAGCTTCTTTCAACAACTTCTCTCTCGTTTTAAACTCTTCCATGTCAATTAGAGAAAGATATTTGCGGATCAGATCTTCTTCAAACTCTTCCATATGGTTCATCTCTGAGAGCAGACTCCGTTGTTGTTCTAACACTTCCAGGTAAATTTGCTGGTAGTTATTTAATAACTCATGTTCTTCAGGATAATCTTCAACTTCGAGTTCTTTGCTTAAAATTCTTAACTCCATGTTAAGTCTTGAATGCAAACCATGCAGCAATTCATTTTGTGCCCACACTTCATTGTATTTTTCCTCCAGATGTTTGATCACCGCGTGAGCCATTTTTTTCTGGATAATGAGTTCTTGTCTACGAGACGGTATTTTGGGTAATCGGCTCTCTTCACTAAACTTCCGGATAAACCATGGAAGTGTAAGCCCCTGACCCACTAATGTTACCAGAATAACGATGAACGTAATAAAAAGAATGAGATTGCGATGAGGAAACGGTTGTCCGTCATTCATCAATAAGGGTATGGAAAGAGCTGCGGCAAGAGACACTACACCCCGTATTCCTGCCCAACCATATATCAATGGCATTTTCCATCCCGGATTGGCATCAGCCACCGTAATAAAATTGCTCATAAACATGGTAAAATAAGATGCACCAACCGTACAGATGATGCGTGTAACAATGAGCACAGTCGAAATGATTAATCCATAGCCTATTGCACTTAACAATGTAGTGTCACCCAATTGCTGCATAATGGAAGGCAATTGAAGTCCGATCAGTAAAAATACCAACCCGTTCATAACAAAAACAATATTATTCCAAACATTCACCGACTGGATCCGGCTTGCATAACTTAACATACTCTGACGTTTGTTTGATAACAGCAGCCCTCCGCTCACTACAGACAATACACCCGAGCAATGAAAATACTCAGCGATATAATACATGCAATAAGGTGTAAGCAATGTTAAAACAATATCGATATCGGATGTTACCGCAAGCCATTTGTGAATAGCATAAAAAACGAATCCAACCAATACACCAATAGCAATTCCAAATACAACCACCATCACAAAACTCAAGGATGCCTCCTGCAGATGAAATTGTCCGGTAAGTATAGCAGCAATTGCAAAACGAAATACAATAAGCGATGATGCATCGTTCAGCAAGCTTTCCCCCTCCGTTAAACCAATCAGCGATTTGGAAGCATTTGCCTGTTTCATGATTGTTGTTGATGAAATAGCATCCGGAGGTGAAATGATACCCCCCAACAGAAAGCCCATTGCCAGCGTAAAGCCCGGGATCAATGCCACAGAAACATATGCCACAACACATGAGGTAAGTATCACAATCGGGAACGCAAAACTGGCAATTACTCTTCTGAATTTCCAAAACTGTTTCCATGAAACCTGCCATGCAGACTCATACAGCAGCGGAGGCAGGAAAATGAAAAAGATCATCTCCGGATCAATACCGATTGTTGCAAATGATGATATAAGACTAAGCAGCAATCCTCCAATAACAAGAACAATAGGAGTTGCTAAACGAAGCTTGTTGGCGACCATAACAAGTGCCACAATTGCCAGAATGAGGTATACATATTGAATAAATTGATGCTGCATAGGTAATAGATATCTGTAAAGTCGAAACAATTTAGCACTATTAGAATCATATTTCAAAAGCCAATTGGCATTATTGGTCATAGTGTGATACTCTTTGCTGAACATGGTGCATCTTAAAATATATTGAACCTCTTTCGAGGCTCTCATTTTGTTCAATATTCGTAAGTGAACAATTATTCACCAACTATTGTTTAATCAGCTTTATTGAGCTTATCTTTGTTTTCGAAACAATTGTAACCTGCATGCCTAAAGTAAAAGACGAGAAAAAAGTTACAGACATACACAAAGCGGCAATGAAGCTGCTTATTCAAACCGGATTTGCCGGGCTCAAAATGGCGGACGTTGCCAAAGAAGCCAATATAGCCACAGGAACATTATACATTTATTATAAAAGCAAAGAAGCTTTGGTAAACGATGTATATGAGCATACCCGCAAGGAAATGATCAGCGTATTGCTCGATAGTAAAAATGCAATGAGTGGTGACTTTTATAAAACCTTTGCCAGCATGTGGCTCTCCTATTTTAATTATTGCCTTCGTTATCCCGAGAAAATGATTTTTGTTGAGCAATTTGTATACAGCGGACTCATCGATCCATCCATCATTCATGAAACAGAAAAAGAACTCAAGCCACTTCATCAGTTTATTGAATATGGTCAGGAAAAAGGTATCTTTAAATCTTTGGATGTAGAGTTACTGAAAGCGCAAATGCAAGGTGCCATTCATGAAACCATAAAAGTTATTCATAAACAACAGATTCAACTTACCGATCCACAAATATTACAATGCTTGGGGATGTCGTGGGATGCCATGAGACGCACCTTTTAGACAGTTCGGCTTGAATCCAATGGCAAAACAGCTCTTTTGACGCGTTGGCATGATGGTTGAAACAATATGCATCCACAACTGAAATACCGTTGTAAACTTGAACGAAAAATACATGAACGATAACAATCCCTTTATAATACAGAGCTTTATCAGCGATGAAAACGATAATCAGGAGTTTATTTCCCTTCTTTCCCAAGAGGAAGAAGACGAAATGAATAAGGAAATTTTGCCTGATAGTCTGCCAATATTACCGTTGCGCAATACCGTACTGTTTCCCGGTGTTGTGATTCCCATTACCGTTGGTCGCGACAAATCCATTAACCTTATTAAAGACGCTTACAAAGCCAAAAAGAGTATTGGTGTAGTAACACAACTCAACGCCAATATTGAAGATCCCGGCTTTGACGATTTATATAAAATAGGAACGGTAGCGCATATTATGAAAATGTTGCGCATGCCGGATGGTAATACAACCGTGATTATTCAGGGTAAAAGACGCTTTGAACTCAATGAGTGCTTGACAACTGACCCTTATATTACTGCCAGCATTACCGCCTTGCCTGAGAAAAAACTCGAAATGGGTAAAGAGCTCACTGCATTGGTTTCTTCTATTAAAGATCTTGCACTGCAAATTATTGAAGTATCCCCATATATACCTTCGGAAGCCAGTATTGCTATTCGCAACATCGAAAGTCCGAAATTTCTGGTGAACTTTATTTCATCCAACATGAATCTGGATGTGGCAGGCAAACAATCTATTTTAGAGATTGAAGCATTCAAAACACGTGGCGAGAAAGTACTGGAATACCTTGGCAAAGAATTGCAACAACTGCAATTGAAAAATGAGATTCAAAGCAAGGTGCGCGTGGACATGGATAAGCAGCAAAGAGAGTTCTTTTTGCAACAGCAAATTCGTGCATTGCAGGATGAACTGGGGCAAGATACTCCTGAGCGTGAAATTGAGAACATGCTGAAGGCAGGTGAAGCTAAAACATGGACAGAACCTGTATACAGCGCATTCAAAAAAGAAGTTGAAAAACTGCGCAGAATGAACCCGATGGCGCCCGATTACTCAATGCAAACAAGTTACCTGCAAACATTGCTCGACTTGCCATGGGATGCCTACACGAAAGATAATTTTGATTTAAAACGTGCACAAAAAGTATTGGACGAAGATCATTTTGGCTTGGAAAAAATCAAAGATCGTATTCTTGAATACCTGGCAGTACTCAAACTAAAAGGTAATATGAAAAGCCCGATACTGTGTTTGGTAGGCCCTCCGGGTGTGGGTAAAACATCTCTGGGTAAATCTATTGCAAAATCATTAGACCGCAAGTATGCACGAATCGCATTAGGAGGATTGCATGATGAAAGTGAAATTCGTGGTCACCGCAGAACCTATATCGGTGCTATGCCGGGACGTATTATTCAAAATCTTAAAAAAGTAAATTCATCCAATCCGGTTTTTGTACTGGATGAGATTGATAAAATAGGCAACAGTTACCGTGGCGATCCATCATCTGCCCTGCTTGAGGTATTGGACCCTGAACAAAACCACGCGTTCTATGATAACTATATCGAAATCGATTACGATTTATCGAACGTAATGTTTATTGCAACTGCCAACTCATTAGACTCTATCCAACCTGCTTTGCTCGACCGCATGGAAATTATAGAGTTGAGTGGTTACACAATGGAAGAGAAAATCCAAATCGCTAAAAAATACCTGGTACCTAAACAAAAAGAAAATCATGGTTTGAAAAAAGCTGATTTCGATTTGACGGATGAGGCGCTTGAAAAAATTGTGGAAGGTTATACCCGTGAATCGGGCGTGCGCGGATTGGAAAAACAAATTGCTGCGATGGCCCGTAACATTGCCAAGCAAAAAGTGATGGGCGACAAAACCAAAAAGAAACTGGATGCTGCCGATGTATTAAAAGTATTAGGTATTGAGCGTGTAGAAAAAGAAAGTTACCAAAACAATGATGTTGCAGGTGTGGTAACCGGATTGGCCTGGACCAGCGTGGGTGGTGAGATTTTGTTCATCGAAAGTTCATTAACAAAAGGTACCGGTAAATTAACCCTTACCGGGCATTTAGGTGAAGTGATGAAAGAGTCGGCAATTACAGCGCTTACGTTCTTAAAATCACATGCCGAATATTTGCAGATCGATCCAAAGGTATTCGACAAATGGGATCTGCATATTCACGTTCCTGCAGGTGCTGTGCCTAAGGACGGACCCTCAGCAGGTATTACCATGCTTACATCACTTGCTTCCGTATTTACACAACGTAAGGTACGTCCACGTTTAGCCATGACCGGTGAAATCACCCTTCGCGGAAAAGTATTACCAATTGGTGGAGTAAAAGAAAAAATATTGGCAGCTAAACGTGCGGGTATTCAGGACATCATCCTATGCGAAAACAACCGGAAAGATGTAGAAGATATCAAGGCAGATTACCTCAAAGATTTAAATTTCCATTTCGTCAGCAATATGCTTGAAGTGCTTGATATTGCTTTGCTCGAAGAAAAAGTGGGAGGAGCAATTGATATGACTATTAAGGAAGATACTCCGGCTAAAGCTAGCTAAACAGGATTCTCATTACATGAAAACGGCTAACCTTAAAAGGTTAGCCGTTTTTGCTATCGCATAACCTAAATCGATTTTAAGCAATTCACCAACACATCCGTTTGCTCATTTGAAACATCCAAATGAAACACCATCCGCAACTGATCCGGTGAGATACGTCCACATAAGATACCCTGCTGTTTAAGGTCGGCTTGTATCCGGTCAGCCTCTTCAGGATAATGGGTTTGTACGATCACAATATTCGTTTCAACCGGCATCACTGATTTCACCCAACTGAGTTTACTTAATGTATCACCAACGTATTTCGCTTTCAGATGATCTTCCATTAAACGATCTACATGATGCTCTAATGCATACAATCCTGCAGCGGCCAGAAATCCTGCTTGTCGCATACCTCCGCCAAATACTTTTCGTACTCTTTTGGCTTTCACTATAAACGTCTTTGTTCCTAATACCAATGAACCCACCGGAGCACCCAATCCTTTGCTAAGGCAAATGGAAAGACTATCAAAACACTCTCCCACTTGTGCGGCATCATAATCAGACGCGACAATTGCGTTAAAAATACGCGCTCCGTCTAAATGCAATTGTAAGTTGTATTGCTTGCAAATCGTTGCCATCTGCTTCATGTCAGCTAACGAATACATGCTTCCTCCACCACGATTGCTGGTATTCTCCAAACAAACCAAACGTGTTGCCGGAAAATGGACATCGTTGGTATTGATACTTTCTTCAACTTGCTTTGCGCTAATTCGTCCGTGGTCACCCATCAATTGTTTGATCTGAACACCCGAATTAAATGCTACACCTCCACCTTCGTATTTGTATACGTGAGCATTGTCGGCACAAATCAATTCATCACCCGGTTGTGTATGTACCTTAATCGCAATCTGATTGGTCATGGTACCACTCGGACAAAACAACGCGGCTTCCTTGCCAAACAATTTTGCTGCATGTACTTGCAACGCATTTACCGTTTCATCTTCTTCATATACATCATCTCCTACTTTAGCCTTCATCATGGCTTCCAGCATTTGAGGAGTAGGTTTGGTTACAGTATCGCTTCTTAAGTCAATCATGGTTTTATATTCAAACATCAATAATACGAATCTGGGAGCAGTTTGCAATTGGCTGTTAGCTTTTGGCCATTGGCGTTTTGTGGTTGCGCTGTGTTCGCTGCGGTTAAAATGATACCTGTACCCCAAAGCTTAAATCATAAAACAGGTTTGCTCGTGTTCTTTGTGAAACCTTTGAGAACCTTGTGGTAAAAAACCAGAATGCTGATTTCTGCTTTATTGCCCTAATTATTCCCTCGTATAAAACCAACGTTTGTTGTATTTTGCAGCCCTTATCCATGAGCAAACAAAACATCCATATCGTTAACAAACGTGCTTCGTTCGAGTACATTTTACTGGCTAAATACACTGCTGGAATGCAGTTGATGGGCAGTGAAATTAAATCTATCCGCGAAGGTAATGTGAACTTAAGCGATGCCTTTTGTTTTTTTAAAGCCCACAAAAAGGACGGTACAGAGGAATTGTATGTACGCAACATGAACATCGGAACATTCAAACAGGCCTCACATTATAATCACGACACCTTACGTGTACGTAAGCTCCTACTCAAAAAAGGAGAACTGCGTAAGCTCAAAAGCAAAGCATCCGAAAAAGGATTAACCATTGTTCCTCTCAAAATTTTCATTTCCGAAACGGGTTATGCTAAAATCGAAATCGCCATCGGACAAGGTAAAAAGAGTTATGATAAACGAGAAAGCATTAAGGAGCGTGATGTTAAACGTGATCTTGCGAGAAGCAGCGATTAGCTGTTTTGTCACACCGAGTTCATTGAGGTGCCAAATGTTACTTAGAAATTCTTATCCCATTTGTTAGGACTTCGATGAACTCAGTCTGACAACATTTAGGTACCTTCGACTTAAGATAAATACGACATTAGCTATCCATCTTTATACTCTTAATAGTCTTCTTACTTATTAAGATATTGAACCCCTTTGGGGTTCATAACAATAACAAATCCTCTCATCATCAAATCATCTCATCTCCGCATTTACGTATCATTTCTTCACTGGTAAAAAGATCTCCGCCATCATGCAACGGGCACTTCCGCCACCGTTAGCCTCAATGGTGTATAAAGGAGCCGTTACTATTTTGGCAAAAAATTCCAGTTGAGCAATTTGTGAAACCGTTAAACTTTTATATGCCTGTTCGCTCATCACCAAAAGATGTTCGCTTTTTTCATTGATTACCTCTAACATATTGCCGGCAAAATGTTCCAATTGCTCAAAGGATATTTCGATAATAGTTTTAGTAGTAGAGCTGCGAATGATTCTGCGTTCCGCTTCATTGGGAATACAATCAAAACATACCACCATAAATTGTTTACCTACACACATTATTACGTTAGTGTGGTAAATGAGTTTACCTCGTTTATCAATAGCCGTAAAAGAGATGAGTCTGTAGCCAAAGTCTGCACAAAATCTTTCTAGCAAAGACGGATGCGTACGTGGAGATAAACAGGCATAGCAGATTTTTTTATCCCTGTCGAGCACCATGCTGCCTGTACCTTCCAAAAATAGTTCTTCCGTTTCGGAAGCCGTATAATCCACTATATCCTGCATGGCAAAAACCTCTGCCAGATGATGCGCTATGTCTGACCTGCGTTCCAAACGCCTGTTTTCAGCCTGCATAGGGTATAAAGCAATGCGACTGTCTTCATGCATGGAGATCCAGTTGTTGGGAAAGATAGAATCGGGTGTATGCGGTTCATCCGTATCATCAACAACCCATACCTGAACTCCGTTTTTTCTGAGAATATCAACAAAACTATCAAACTCTTGTAATGCCTTGGTCTGTGTGTCTTCTGATTGAGCATTTGCCTGTTGAAAGGAATTGCTTTCGGCCGTTTGTTCATTGAAGGTGAACCGAACCGGACGAATCATCATGATATGGTGGGTGTTTTGTGCCATGTTAATCTATTTTCAAACACGAAGAAGCACTTAAATTTACTGAAAGCCAAGCCTCAACGCTTGTAATGGGTCGGATTTGCCGATTTTGTTTAGATTTGTGCACGACTACTCAATTAATATATGCGTGCAGAACGATTTAAAGTAATAACCGTAGAAAGCGATTTTGGTGCAGGTAAAAAAGGTGCCGCAAAGGGACCTCAGGCGTTGTTACAAGAATTACAGAAAGCCGATTTTAATGCGTTTGATGTATTTAATTATACCCGGCTGGCTCCACACGAAACAGCCCCCAGCGAGGAAACCCCTCACGGTAAAAACATAGAAAACATTCGTAATTTTCAAGAGAAAATTGTTGAAAACATTCAGGATATTCTGAGGTTAACCAAAATACCTTTTATTATTTCGGGTGATCATAGCAGTGCAAATGCGCTCATTTCAGGTATCAAAGATTACCATGCCAATGCGCGAATTGGAGTGATTTGGATTGATGCCCACGCTGATTTACACAGTCCGTACACCACACCTTCGGGTAATATTCATGGGATGCCGATTGCTGCATTGATGGGCGATGACCACAGAGAAATGGGTAAAAATGATCCCAAAACAATTACCCGCGATTTATGGGAAGTATTAAAAAAGCTTGGACGCAAAAGAATCACTCCTAAAATTCAGGGGCGCGATTTAGTATTTATTGCCTTGCGCAGCACGGAAGATGAAGAAGAAAAAATCATCACCAAAGAAAATATCAAATGTTTCCGACCTCATGATATCAAAACGTTGGGAATTGAACTAGTTGCCAATCAAACATTACATCATTTGCGCAACTGTCAGTATATCTATATCTCGTTTGATGTTGACAGTCTTGACACCCAATATTCTGTAGGAACCGGAACTCCTGTAGAAGCAGGTTTAACATTGGAACAAGCACAGTACCTGCTCACCATATTTGGCAAACAGGATAAACTAATAGGGATGGAAATCACTGAAATCAATCCTGATCTCGACACACATAAACCCATGCAAAAAGTTATATCCGGATTGGTACAGAACATATTTGCTCCTAAGGAGCTTTAACCTATCGTCTTATCTTTCTAACAGAAACTGAATAGTATCTACTCCATCGGCATAATCCCATAATTCAGGTTGCTGAGCCTTACCCAACGGAATGGCTCCATTCAAATTGGATTTACTTACGATGCACTGTATCTCCAATTGTTTTTCTGTAAGGGTTTCCTGCAAAGCTTCCGGTGAAACATAACGTTCATAATACAACATTCCCAATGGTGAAGCAATGCGTTCATCCTCCTTCAGCAATAAGAAGTTATTATCCAGATGTGGTGTAAGGTTCATCAACAAAATCGCCTTATGGTAGGTATAGTTGTTAGCGTATTTATGATGATTGATGATATCATTAAAGGATTCAATTCCGTCCAGTAATTGCGTAACATCATATTCTTGCGGAATGTATATTTTAGATACATTGCGGCATCCCAAACCAAAATAAGTGAATATGTCTGTTCCGAGTTTAATAATGTCTTCTGGCGTTTCATTACCGGTTAAAACAGCTACACTGTTTCTATTGCCACGTAACAGGGATCTTTTTTCGCGGAAATAATACTCAAAATAACGGTTGCTATTGTTACTGCCTGTTGCTATTACCGCATCAAATCCCTGAGGAAGTCTGTTTGCTGAAATTTCAATCAACGGGGCCCATTCCGGCTCAATGCGAATCAACTCTTCAATTGCCCATTTCATCAGCACGGTATCATCCTCTGACAACTTCACCAATGCTTTACTACCCGTCAACAACACACACAACAAATCATGAAACCCTACCAATGGAATATTTCCTGCCATAATGATGGCAACGGTTTGAGGTGTTGTTTCTGGTATTGTATAATTAGTGAGCCATTCTTTCAATTTAGATTCACGCAAATTATCGGCCCAGGCCTTTACCGATTGTTGAGTATTTATAATAGTAAACCATGGATTTTGAATATATGCCTGATAAAAAACAGGATGATCGGTAACCGTAGTTGATTGTTCAAAAAACTGTCCTAACTTTACAAAAGCATCTATACGTTGTTGAAAATTCATTTTAATTTAGAATGATTATACTTTGAGTTACAAATCAACAAAACTTATTTTGTAAACGTTAAACAATAAAACAATAATTATACAGATATGGCAATAATGATAACTGACGAGTGCATCAACTGTGGTGCATGCGAACCTGAATGTCCGAATAATGCAATTTATGAAAGCGGTGCCGAATGGGCATGGGCCGATGGCAATAACCTCACAGGAACTGTTAGTGTTGATGGTGAAGAAGTTGATGTAACCAAACGTTTTGCTCCTAAGTCAGAGGATACTTACTATATCGTTACCAATAAATGTACGGAGTGTGTAGGTTTCCATGAAGAGCCTCAATGTGCTGCAGTATGTCCTGTAGATTGCTGCATACCGGATCCCGATCACGTAGAATCACAAGAAGTATTGCAAGGTAAAAAAGAAAGAATGCACCTTTAGGAAAATGCGGAGTGCGGAGTGTCGATTGCGGATTAATGTAATCTACAGATATTAAAAGCAGCTAATGATTTAGCTGCTTTTTTGTTTTTTGCCTTTGATACGACTGAGCGTTTCTTGCGAAATATTGAGATAGGATGCTACCAACCTGTTGGGTAAACGTTCTACAACCTGTGCATTTTGATGTAACAGTTCCCGGTAACGTGTACTTGCATCCATTGTTGTAAAGCTCATTAGGAGGTTTGTATTGGTCACATAAGCCTTCTCAAGATATTGCCGGTAAAACCGCTCCCAGGTTGGAATCACGTCCAGCAACCGTGTAAAGTTATCATAGGTGATATACAACAACTCCGAAGGTTCTAAGGCCTGAATATATTCAAACGAAGGTTGGCGTGAAATAAAACTCACCAAAGCCGTTGCAAATTGGTTTTCGAAGGCAAGGTAACGTGTGGCTTCCTGCCCATCCTCCTGGTTAAAATAAATGCGCAAGCAGCCTTTGCAAACAAAAATAATTTTGTTGTTCACCTCTCCTTCCGCTAACAACACTTCATTTTTATGCGCGGATAGCTTCACAAAATAGCTGAGTATCCTATCCAGCTCATTTGCTGAT
>JAZKGH010000125.1:0-4608 GCA_040386055.1 Bacteroidota bacterium | reverse complement strand
AGGCAAGCTGAGAATGCATATGTTACTAATTCATTACGAAAGTACGGTATTGAATAATATCCTTAACCGACAATACGGTAAAAGCATGCTTGTGCGCAAAGGCACTAATTTGTGGCAAACGAGCCATGGTTCCATCTACATTGGTTAACTCACACAATACTGCCTGTGGAGCCAATCCAGCAAGACGCATTAAATCAACACTTCCTTCTGTGTGACCTGCTCTGGCAAGCACGCCATTGCTTTCTGCTCTGAGCGGAAATACATGTCCGGGCCGTGCCAGATCCGATGGTAAAGCATGCTCTGCACACGCTGTTCGGATGGTGTGAACCCTGTCAGCTGCCGATACCCCGGTGGTAACTCCCTCCTTTGCTTCTATGGAGACTGTAAATGCTGTTTTAAAGCGACTTGTATTATCAACCACCATAGGCTGTAAATCAAGTTGTTTTACACGTTCATCGGTTATACACAAACACACAATTCCGCTGCATTCCCGGATCATCAATGCCATTTGTGATTCCGTAATAAGTTGAGCAGGGAATATCAAATCGCCCTCATTCTCCCTGTTTTCATCATCCACCAGCAAAATCCCTTTACCCGACCGAAGATAATGAAGGGCTTTTTCAACCCGTTGTGTGGCATCTGCTCCAAAAAAAGAAAGTGTTTGTTGTTGCGTATTCATTGCACAAAATTGCCCTAACTCATTCACTAAAACATTGACCCAGGTCAAAAAAGCAATTCAGGAAAAAAGCACCGCTAGTGCGTGATGGTCTTGTAGGGACGAATCCCAAACCTTCTCATCTTTTGTAAGATGCTCCTTATCAATTCCTCCACAAATCCGCAATCAAAAATCCCATATCCGCAATCTTTTTTGGCACAAAAAAAGCGCCTCAGTTGCCTGAAGCGCTTTTGTGGTCTTGTAGGGATTCGAACCCCAAACCTTCTCATCCGTAGTGAGATGCTCTATCCAATTGAGCTACAAAACCATTGATTTGTGGGGTGCAAATATAAACATACTTTCCATTTGTAAAACTTTTTTCAGGAAAATATTTACCCCATTTCATCAAAAAGGCTGAAACCACAATGGGTTTCAGCCTTTTAAATATGGTCGAAAATATTAGTGACTTACAGTGAATTTGCCTGATTTTACAGTTTCGTTTGCTGAAGTTTTGATTTGATAGAAGTATACTCCGTTGTTGAAGTTGCTTACATCCATTTTAGCTTCACCCATAGTAACAGAATAACTGTTTACCAATTTACCGGTAATATCCATTACTTCAACAGTAGCATCCGTTGATTTCATGGTAATGGTAAATTCTGCGTTAGCAGGATTTGGATATGCGCTTACAGTACTAGCCATCGCTTGTAGATCAGCTAAACCGGTTTTAATCACACGTAGTTTTACATAACTAAAGTCAACATCATTGGTATCGTTAGGATCAACGTTGGCAACCGTATCGCTAAAGCTGATTGCAGCTATAAAGAATGCAGTATCAACATCTGAAGTGAAGGTTACTCCCGGTAATCCACCACCTTGAGGACTTAGGTTAGCTGAATCACCAGGATTCATTGCTCTTGCTCCAACTAATGTAGATAATAAAGTGTTGTTTAATGCTAAAATGATACGGAAAGAATCTGTTGCTAAAATTGGAGTCGTACCAACATTCTTTACAGTAAAAGCAACTGCAAATGGTTTGCCTGAATTGATTTCAGTACCGTCCATTGGAGTTAACAATTTAATACTTAAATCTTTTTGTGCAAAAGCAGCTACACTCACAAGTGTAAAAATAGAAAGTAATAGTTTTTTCATTTTTGTTAATTGATTGTTTTATGTTTAGATGACAAATATATAGAAAGAGTTGCGTATGCTAAACTAATCGGTATGAAAAAAATTCCATACCAGTTGGCCTTTAGCATTTCCAATGATCTCCTTCAGGATGTTAACATCTGCTTCTTTAATTTTTTTGACGGATTTCAGCTCCTTCAGCAGCATCTTTTGCGTTTCCTCTCCTATTCCCTTTATTTCATCCAATTCAGAAGCAAGGGTTCCTTTACTCCTGCGGTTACGGTGATGGGTAATCCCAAAACGGTGCGCTTCATCCCGCAACTGTTGAATGATTTTTAAGGTTTCCGATTTTTTATCGATGTATAGCGGCAACTCATCATCTGGATAATAAAGCTCTTCCAAGCGCTTGGCAATACCCAAAATGGGAATCTTACCATACAATCCCAACTCCTGCAAACTTTCAATAGCCGAACTCAGCTGCCCCTTTCCTCCATCTACAATAATCAAATTGGGCAAGGATTGATTTTCTTCCAATACCCTTTTATACCTGCGGTAAATTACTTCCCGCATGGTAGCAAAATCATTAGGGCCAACCACTGTCTGCACGTTAAAATGACGGTAATCTTTTTTGCTGGGTTTGGCATCCTTAAACACCACCATAGCCGAAACGGGAAAGGCTCCTTGAATATTGGAATTATCAAAACACTCGATATGGCGGGGCAATTCCGTTAAACGTAAATCCTGTTTCATTTGGGTCAATACTCGCTCTACTTTCAACTCCGGATTGAGTTTTTCGTATTGCGACAATTTTTCCTTCTTGTAATAAAGGGCATTTTTGAACGAAAGATCGAGTAACTTTTTCTTGTCTCCTGTTTTAGGAATGGTAAACGTAATGCGTTCATCTTCCAGTTCAAGAGGAAAAGGAATGATCACTTCGCGAGAAACACTTTTGTACTGTTCCCTAACTTCCCCAATGGCAAACTCAAGAAGTTCCTCATTGGTTTCTTCCAGTTTCTTTTTGAGTTCAAACGTTTGGGTTTGAATCACCATTCCATTTGATACTTTTAAATAATTCACGAAGGCAAACTTATCGTCACTCACAATGCTAAACACATCCACATCATTTGGAATAGATGTAACAACGGTTGACTTACTCTGATAATTTTTGAGTAGGTCCAACTTCTTTTTATACAGAGCTGCTTCCTCAAATTTTAGTTCGGCAGCGGCCAGCGCCATATGTTGTTTCAACTGTTGCTCTACCATCCCAACATTACCTTTCAGAATACTTTTGATTTGTTTGATTGCCGCATTGTAATCTTCTTCCGATTGCAAACCAATGCAAGGTGCTTTACAATTTCCAATCTGGAATTCGAGACATGCCTTGAATTTCCCTTCATTGATATTCGACTCAGTAAGGGAAAGGTTACAATTACGTGTGGGGTAAAGGCTTTTGATGGTATCCAAAATGGTATGCATCATGGAGCCTGAAGCGTACGGGCCAAAATATTCAGATCCGTCCTTAATATGTTGCCGTGTAGAAAAAATACGAGGAAACCGTTCCCGTTTGATACAGATCCAGGGATACGTTTTATCATCTTTCAGACTGATGTTAAATCTTGGCTGGAAGGATTTAATAAGTGAATTTTCAAGCAGCAACGCATCAATTTCGGAGTCTACCAACGTAAACTGGATATCAGCAATCTTCCCCACCATTACAGCCGTTTTGCGGTTGTCATGTGTTTTATTAAAATAAGATGAAACCCGCTTTTTTAACTTTTTGGCTTTACCAATATACATCAGCACACCATCCGCATCAAAATACTTATAAATGCCCGGGGTATCAGGCAGGCTGTTGATAATACGTTTTAAGTTGGCCGAAAGCATGCCGCAAAATAATGCAATCAGTTAATTATGTAATGAGTTAATTGTGTAATCTGTTAACAGGGTTAATTTGGGTATCGGGGTAATACTTTTTTACACAATTAACTCAGTTAACACTATTAACATATTAACTTAACTCGCATCAGTGCAACTGAAACACAATCGGAAGAATAAGGTTAACAGGTACTATTTTTCCATTTTGTTTACCCGGAATCCATTTGGGCATATGTTCAATAACCCGCCTAGCTTCTTCCTCACTTCCAAATCCAAAACCTTTTAGTATCTGGATATCGGTGACGCTGCCATCAACTTGTACAACAAATGAAACAACAACCTTTCCTTCCCTGTCAAATTCTATTGCCTGAGGTGGATATACCAGCTGATGACGAATATAGTTTGCCATAGCTTCCGGTCCGCCTTCAAAGGAAGGCATATCTGTTACGAATCTTCTAATTTGAGGTATCTCTTCAACAGGTGGATTAGCAGGAAGAATTCCGGGGCCATCAACTATTCCCGGCTGTGTTCCTGTAGAAGGTGATACTTCATTACCTTGAGGATTAAGCGGGCGACTTGGATCTGGAGGCGTGGTTAATGGATGCACAACCAAAGGATCTCTGACGATATGATAGATTAAGTTATCCGTATTTTTCACAGCAGTTTGGGGTAATAACTCTGCATCGGGAACAATCTCGATTTTGGGGATGAGTGTTTGATTTAAGGATACGTTTTTAAAAGATTCAACCAGCGGTTCTACCTGTGAGCGAAAAAGAGACGCTACATAGAAAGTTGTGCCGAAAAGAAGAAGCAAACCAAAGGAGGAAGCGGCTGCTTTGAGAAGATGTTCATCATACGATTTACGCAAGGCATAAGCACCGTATTGTTTGTTGCGATGTTCAAAAACAACCTCATCAAGATCATTTTTGGAGAATGAAAAAAGGTTCATG
>JAZKGH010000124.1:61449-61734 GCA_040386055.1 Bacteroidota bacterium | reverse complement strand
TTTACAGGCAAATAGCTCATCTATTAACGTATTCATTTCTTCTATGCTAAGCGTTGTTCCTGTTTTTGTGGCTGCACGTTTGGAAAGTGTGCGGGCAACTTTCTCTTTCTTGTTTAAGGATGCTCCTGACTGATTTTTATACCCTTCAATCAACTGCATGATCAAGTCCTGCTCGTTGTAATGATTGAGTTCGGCAGGTACTCCATTCACAGCAAAAGTATGTTTACCAAATTCATTGATATCAAAACCCAGGCCAGGTCGATTGATCAGGGCGGCGAACCCCTT
>JAZKGH010000124.1:27073-61439 GCA_040386055.1 Bacteroidota bacterium | reverse complement strand
TAATAACAGCTGTTCATCGGCAGGTTGCAATGAAATGGTTTTGGGAAACAATTTTTGCTGGCTTGCCACTGGATTATTTTCCAGTGCGATTAAATATTTTTCATACAGAACCCGCTCGTGTGCCGCCTGTTGATCGATGAGTAAAATGCCGGATTTTATTTGAGAGATGATCAAACTTTGGTGCACTTGCATTACCTGACGGGTAATAATCTCAGGAGTAAGTGCCGCTTGCCTGAGGTCTTCATTGCGCTGCGGAGCAAATGATTTTCCAACCACATCTACACTTTTGTTCATTACATTAAACAGCTCTTGCCAGTCTTGTTTTTCGGCTGGTTTGGAGAAAGTGTTTTTAGTAAACGGATCAGATCCTTTGCGTTCGGGTGTTGAGGCAAAAGAGGATGGAGTATCAGGTCGTGTGAGATTCAGAAAAGTATCTTCACTTGCCGGCTCGTAAGTGGGTACATGGTAATGCTGACCAATAGCTTTTTTAGCAACGGCTCTTACAATCTGGTAAATCGAACGTTCATCTTCAAACTTAATTTCAGTTTTAGTTGGATGCACATTTACGTCAATTTGCGCAGGATCAATTTCAATATGCAATACATAAAACGGATACTGATCTTTAGGCATCAGGTTTTCATAGCAACTGGTTACTGCATGGTTTAGATAAGCATCTTTGATGAACCGTTTGTTTACAAAGAAATATTGCTCACCTCTTGTTTTCTTGGCGTTCTCAGGTTTTCCAATGAAGCCGTGAATATTGATAATCGTAGTATCTTCATCAGCGGGAAGGATTTGTTCGGGTGATTTATACCCAAATACATCCTGAATACGTTTTTGCAAATCTCCTTTTGGCAGAATATACACATCCGCATCATTATTGTACATGCTTAAGGCAATATCCGGATTAGCTAATGCAACACGTAAAAACTCATCCATAATATGACGGGTTTCAACTGGGTTCGATTTTAGGAAATTTCTGCGGGCCGGGATATTGTAAAATAGATTTTTTACTGTAAGACTTGTTCCTGTATTGCCCGCAAATGATTCTTGTTTTTTTACTTCCGAAGCTTCAATCAGAATAAGTGTCCCCACTGCATCCTCCGTTCGCTTGGTTTTCATTTCAACCTGAGCAACGGATGCGATAGAAGCCAGAGCCTCACCCCTAAACCCCATTGTTTTGATATTGTAAATATCTTCAGCTGCAGCAATTTTTGATGTTGCGTGTCGCTCCCAGCACATGCGTGCATCGCTGGGTGACATGCCTTTTCCATTATCAATCACCTGTATAAAGGTTTTACCCCCTTCTTTGATCACTAATTTGATATCTGTGCTCCCGGCATCAATGGCATTTTCCAGCAATTCCTTCACCACAGAAGCCGGTCGTTGAATCACTTCTCCAGCTGCGATCTGATTGGCTACATGCTCAGGTAACAGTTTTATTATATCACTCATAATTTCGTTTGCAGGCTGCAAGGTAATGATATTCGAAGGGCTGTAAAATAGTGTTGATAAACTCTGATATAGTGAAGAAGGAAAAATTGAGGTATGGGCTTTTCAGCGTTATTCTTCAGTTAATGGCATATCAGGGTCGGTCAGAATAGGTATGGCAGTGTTGATATTTCAACCTCTCGTAATGATACAAAACCAACGGAAATGAGCGTTTTTTGCAGATATACGCATGAGGCTTCAGTTACATACAATTATATATATCGCTATTTTGCTCACCTGTGTGGGTTTTACAGCCAATGCACAGTCGGATGCCATCAACTGGAAAAAATCCAATCGTTGGGTAGATTCTGTGTATGAAAGTTTATCGGAGGATGAACGTATTGCGCAACTGATTATGGTTGCTGCATTTTCAAACAGAGATTCAACTCATATTAAGGAAATAGAATGTGCAGTGCGGGAGCAAAAAGTTGGGGGATTAATTTTCTTCAAAGGAAACCCAGCCAAACAAGCGGCCTTAACAAATGATTTCCAGGCACAATCAAAAGTTCCATTACTTATTGGCATCGATGGAGAGTGGGGTGTAGGAATGCGCCTGGACAGTGTTTTGGTTTTCCCACGGCAGATGGTATTAGGTGGGGCACAAAATGAAGATGCAGCTTATCAAATGGGAATTGCTGTGGGTAACCAATGCAGGCGCATGGGTATTCACGTAAATTTTGCTCCTGATGTTGATGTAAATAACAATCCTAAAAATCCGGTAATCAATGATCGCTCTTTTGGAGAGAACAAATATTGGGTAGCTAAGTTGGGTATGCAGTATGCCAAGGGTATGCAAAACCAACATGTCATGGCTTGTGCCAAACATTTCCCCGGACATGGTGATACCGAAACTGATTCACATTATAGTTTGCCGGTAGTGAAAGGTGACCGCAAACGACTCGATTCACTGGAGTTGTACCCGTTTAGGGAATTGATTAAAAATGATGTGATGTGTGTGATGACTGCGCATTTAAGCATCCCTGCATTGGATACTACCTTGAACTTGCCCTCATCCCTATCCAAAAATGTTGTTACCAATTTGCTAAAAGAGGAAATGGGATTTGAAGGTATTGTGGTAACAGATGCATTGAACATGAAAGGTGTAACAGATTATTACAAACCCGGGGAGATTACTGCAAAGGCTTTTGCCGCAGGAAATGACCTGATGGAATTTGTAGAAGATGTTACTGCATCCATCGACATGATTAAACAATATTTGAATGACAGCATTATTCCCAGAGAACAGTTGGAACGAAGCTGTAAAAAAATTCTGATGGGCAAATACTGGGCAGGTTTAAATCAATACCAACCTGTCAATCTCAATCATCTTACGGAAGATTTGAATTGCTGCAATACCTATTTATCTATCAAAAAAGTAATCAAGCAAGCTATTGTTGTTGTTAAAAATGACGACCATATTATTCCGGTTGAAAATCCCGAGTTGTATCAGAAAGCTGTAATTTCAGTTGGATCTAATCAGCTTACTTCTTTTCAGGAAATGTGTATGAACTATATCAATGCTGATTATTACAGTGTTGATAAAACAGATATCCCGGGATCGTGGGATACGCTTCTAACTACTCTCAATCAATACAATCTGATTGTGCTAAGCCTTCAAAATACAAGCAGATTTGTGGCCAAGAAACTTGGACTTACCCCGCTGGAAATTGATTTTGTGAACAAGGTACTTGCAATGCAAAAAAAAGTAATTCTGGTGTGCAATGGTAATCCATATATCCTTGATCAGTTTAAGGATGCACGCAATATTATTGTATCGTACGAAGATTTGGAACAATACAACCAGCTGGCAGCAGAAGCTTTGTTTGGCGCCATTCCCGCAAGGGGTAAACTACCGGTTACGGTGAACGCATCACTTCCATTAGGTATGGGAATAAATACAGAATCATTGCATCGCTTTGAATATATTTATCCTGAGGAAATGAACCTGGATCATTTTCCGCTTCAGTGGATTGATACGATTGTGATCGAAGCCATTTGCAAAGGGGCTACCCCGGGAGCTCAGGTTCTGGTAGCTAAGGATGGAAAGGTGATTTACCAAAAATCATTCGGCTACCACACATATGATAGCGCAATTGCAGTTAAAAATTATCACTTGTACGATGTTGCATCACTCACCAAAATACTGGCTACAACAGTTGGTGTGATGCATCTGTTTGATGAGCATAAAATAAAACTCGAAGCCACATTAGGTGATTATTTGCCGGAGCTTAGAGGGAGTAATAAAGCTAAGCTAACTATTCAGGATGTGTTGCTGCACCAGGCTGGATTGGTTCCGTTTATTCCTATCTATAAAAAAACGTTGGTAGACGGAAGGCCAAGCAATCTCATTTATTCGGAGATGAGAGATTCGGATTATTCTATTCAGGTAGCGCAAAACTTGTTTATGCATAAGGATTATGAGGCTATGCTTTGGCAACAAATTATCCGGTCGGATGTGAAAGCATCGGGCGATTATGTGTATTCAGATTTGGGGTTTATGCTGTTACGCAAAGTTGTTGAACAGCAAACCAACATGTCTTTCGAAAAATACTTACAGGAGAATATTTATAATCCGTTAAATCTTGCAAACCTTACGTTTAATCCATTGGAAAAGGGCATTAATTCGGATTGGATTGTACCAACGGAAGATGATACTTTTTTCAGGTGGCAACGACTGGATGGATATGTTCACGATCAAACAGCAGCTATGTTAGGAGGTATAAGCGGACATGCAGGTATATTTGGGAGTGCCAATGATGTGGCTATTATCATGCAAATGCTGGCCAACAATGGTGAGTATGGTGGCAAGCGGATTCTCAAAGAATCAACAGTGCATTTGTTTACCAAAAAACAAACCAAAACCAACCGCAGGGGTCTGGGATTTGATAAACCGGAGACTGATCCCAAAAAGGCCTCACCGGTAGGCAAAGCGGTTTCTCCATTGGCATTCGGACATACCGGCTTTACCGGAACTTGTGCATGGGTTGACCCTAAATACAATCTTGTGTATGTATTTCTGAGCAACCGCGTACAGCCTTCTGCCGAGAATAAGAAACTGGTGGAGATGAACGTTCGTACACGTATCCAGGATGTTATTTATGAATCCATAAAGGAGAAATAAGTCATATTCTCTTAACAACATTGTTTCGTAATTTCTACTACCTTCGTGTATTGTTTACCTGCTGTAAAACAGGTAGTAAGCATTTTTTTAAAACTTATCCCTATTGATATTGTATTATCAATAGAACAGAATTATAAATGAAAATAGGAATTGTATGTTACCCTACGTATGGTGGAAGTGGTGTAGTGGCTACTGAGCTAGGAAAAGCATTATCCATGCGTGGCCATCAGGTTCACTTTATCTCATATAAACAACCCGCACGTCTCGATTTTTTTACCGGAAATATTTTCTTTCACGAGGTATATGTTTCGCATTATCCGTTGTTTGATTTTCCGCCTTACGAAACGGCTTTAACCAGCAGACTTGTGGATGTTGTGAAACATGAAAAACTGGATGTATTGCATGTGCATTATGCTATTCCGCACGCTTCGGCAGCCGTAATGGCAAAACATATATTGGCAACCGAAGGTATTCATATTCCAATAGTAACAACATTACACGGAACGGATATCACACTGGTAGGAAAGGATAAATCGTTTGAACCGGTTGTAAGTTATTCATTGAATCAATCAAATGGTGTTACGGCTGTTTCCGATTCGCTGAAGCGCGATACTTATGAACACTTCAGGGTTACACGTGATATTGAAGTTATTCCTAATTTTATTGATTTCGACCGTTTTAGCAAACAAGCCAAAGAGCATTTTAAAAAAGCTGTAGCACCAAACGGGGAAAAAATCATTATTCATACCTCCAACTTCCGTAAAGTAAAACGTGTGGAAGACGTGGTTCGCGTGTTCGGTAAAGTGCGTGAAAAAATGAATGTCAAGTTATTGCTGGTAGGAGATGGCCCGGAGAGACAAAATATAGAGCAACTATCCAGGGATCTGGATCTTTGCGAAGGTATTAGTTTCTTAGGAAAACAAGATGCTGTTGAAGAGGTATTGTCCATTGGAGATTTGTTTTTGATGCCATCCGAAACGGAGAGTTTCGGATTGGCCGCATTGGAGGCAATGGCCTGTGAAGTACCTGTTGTATCAAGCAATGCAGGAGGTATTCCTGAGTTGAACATTGATGGTACAACAGGATTCATGTGTAATGTTGGTGATGTAGATACAATGGCTGAAAAGTCATTATACATATTAAGTGATGAGGAGCGTTTGAAAACATTCAAACACAATGCCCGCCTCCGTGCTCTGGAATTTCACATCGATAAAATTGTGCCTCAATACGAACGCATGTACGAAGAAGTGGTTGCCAGAACACTCGCATCTGTGTAGATTAATGAGTATGTTTGTTTGAATACAAACATGAAACTCTTTTCATCATCCTATTTTTTTTTGACAGCTGTATTGTTACAGCTATGCTTGTTGTTTGTGGTAAGGCATGATCCTTTTTTTGGAGATGCCATTGCTTCAACTTCTCAGGCTGCTAATACTATTTATACCCAACAGTTAGCTACCATATTTTACCCGCTGGATGCCGATCCCGGACACCCAACCTTGTATGCTTATGGCTTAGCATTATGCTGGACAGTGTTCGGTAAAACGCTTTTGATTGCACATGCATATAGTTGCGCATGGGCGTTGTTACTACTATTTGCTTTCCGAAAAGTGGCTTCTTGTTTGCTATCTCAAACTGAAACCAATTTGGCAACCGGATTGGTACTGTTATTTCCCACCTACCTTTCGCAAAGTGCCATGATGCTGAATACCGTTGCCGTGATGACCTTTTTTCTGTTTGCCGTATACGGAGTATTGAAGCAACAATGTATCATCATTTTGATAGCGGCATCGTTGATGTGTATTACCCATTTGCAATCAGCATTTCTTTTGTTATCACTGGCCTCTTTTGATTTGATACAATCAGTATGTGGAACGAACAAAATCACTTTGATACGATGGATGCAAAGCCGGTTTTGGGTGTATGCCATTCCTGCAACACTTTTTGGTTTGTGGCTTTTTATTCATTACCAACATACCGGCTGGCTATTGGTTTCACCGCAATACAGTGATGTTAATGAACTAAATGGAATAGGCGAATATATTAATGCACTGGCATTGATCGTATGGCGATTGGTGGATTATGGAATGCTTCCTTTTTATATTATTTTGGGATGGATATTTTTTAAACAAAAGGATAGTCGTTTAACAATTATACAAATGCTGGCGCTAGTGTTACCTTGTTGTTTAGCAATGGCCGAGTTTTTAAGCAATACCATCGGACACCGTTATTTTATAGCTTTTGCCATGATGGTGATACTGTATACTGTTTATCTAACACGTTACCTGCAGCTTATAGGGCGTATCATTGTATATGGCTGTTTGGGAGTGTCATTGCTGGCTGGAAATTTTCTTTCCTATCCGGGCAAAAATCTGGGGGATGCAACACTTGCGTATCGTTCCTATTTTTCACTTATTAAGCAAGCGCGCTCCGCAATTAATGCTCAACCATACAGTCATGCACCTATTGCCAATGCAGATGATCTCACGTATTTACAATCCACTTCTTTTGTTCCCATACAACGCCTCAATGAAGCATCTCTTGATACAGTACCCGTTGTGATTCAATCAAACGTAAATGCCGAATTTACAGATGACGATAAAAAGTTATTAGCCACTTGGTATGGAACATCCTTTGAACAAGGTGCCGTTTATGTTAATGTGTTTGCCAATCCTAAGTATGTTGCAAAGCCGGAAGGATGGTCATTGCGTCAACCATCCACTGCCGAACAATGGATGATTGCATTGAAGAAAAAGTTGGGACGTTAGGTGTTGGTTGATAGAGTTAATGTGTTATTAGCTTATTGAGTTATTTATTAGTACCATTAGTTCCAACATTATTAACTCATTAACTCCCGATAGCTATCGGGGCAACACAATTAACATTTTTCGTGCTCTTTCTTCCTCTCTTATTTCCGTGTATTCATGTACAATAAATGGGAAGCTGGTCTTACAATAATTTCTGGTAAGCCTTCATCCACCTGTCAGGAATCTCATCATTTAAGGCATCCTGATAATCGCCATATGAGCAAGGCACCATAAACATTCCCTTATGCTGACTTCTTTCTTTAGGGTAGGGAACTTCCATCCACCAACGATCGGTTGAAGTGTTTTTGTAAAATACTATCTGGTAATCTCCATTCTGAAAGGTGGTTCGGTAAATCATGTAGTCCTTACTTTCCGAAGTAGGGTAATCGTTTTTGCGGGCATATACACCATCAATAAAGTACCACATCATTTGTGAAACCAGTTTGGAACTGCGTCCGTCAATATCTTTTGTGACCTTTAGATCGTAAAACCCAATAGTAGTTAAATCATTTCCCATGCCTGCATAACGTGCAAGCTGGCATACTTCTTCACCAAAAAAGCCATTTGGATTACTATCAACAGAAGCCGGACAATCGGATGCCCGCACACTGTTCATACTCATCACCAGCATATCGGCATTACGCATCAGGGGTTCGCTTTCCTGCATTTTGGTACGGATGTTTCCCAAACGCATCAAGTCAAAATTCATTTTTTCAAAGGAGTCGAGGCTCTCCTGCTCAATAAAATAATTCTGGTTACCCATGTGCACGATATTGAACAGATAATTTGGCTGATGAGCGATCATCTTATATAAAAAACCCGTTTGTTCATGGTCTGTATCATGTTGTTTTAAATTGATACGCGCATCAACAACCACAGCATTTACTGCATGTTTTAGGCCTTGATAGGATGTGTATTGGGCATAGGCCAGTTCCTGTGTTCCACCCAAAACCAGCGTTATAATATTCCGTTCATGCAGGTACTGAAGTACGGCATTCAGTGCAAACAAAGTATCGCTTACGGATTCGCCCGGTTCAATATTTCCTAAATCAGCAATGCGCACTTCATATTTGGGTTGAACCAGCTTGTAAAAATGCTTGCGAACCTCGTCAGGAGTGGCTGCGCAGCCGCTGTCGGAGCTTTTTATTCGGTCCTCTTTTACCCCCACAATGGCAATCTGAATATCTGTTAAATCGGGTAAATGTTTGATGTAGATATCCGAAACATTCACCAGAGTCTTGGGTGAACTGTCATTGATATCGTTAAATATCGATTCGGGTAAGGGACTTAAAAAATCGGTTAGCTGCATAGTTTTGTTTATACTTACTACAAAATAGCCTATTTTAGCGCGGCATTAAATAAACATTTCCACATAGTGATTGCAGTAAGTGGAGCAAGTGGTTTTCTTGGCTCATATGTAGTATGTACGTTGCTCGAAAAAGGCAATGATGTTCGTGCCTTCAGGCGCAACTCTTCTGCTATGCAGGAGTTTGATGTAATCTTTAATTATTATTTCCGGAAATCTTCGGAAGCGCAACGTGCACAATTGCTGAACCGTCTTCAATGGGTTATCGCAGATATAAATGATTTACCAAGTATTGAAGAAGCCCTAACAGCTGTTGATGAAGTATATCATTGTGCTGCCATGGTTTCTTTTATTCAGAAAGACAGGGATGTCATGATGGAGTGTAATGTGGAAGGCACTGCGAACATGGTGAATATTTCCTTGCTCAAAGGAGTGAAAAAATTCTGTCATGTAAGTTCGATTGCAGCATTGGGCCGATTAAAGTCAGGAGACTCTATAACGGAAGATGCCAGGTGGAATGATTCCAAACACAATAGCAATTATGCCATCAGCAAATATAAGGCAGAGATGGAAGTATGGCGGGGCGCTGAAGAAGGACTGAATGTAGTAATTGTAAATCCCGGTGTGATACTTGGAGTGGGCGATTGGAGCAAAGGATCCTGTAAGTTGTTTCAACTGGTATGGAAAGGCATGCCGTTTTATACCGAAGGTGTAAATGGATATGTAGATGTGAAGGATGTGGCCCGAGCAATGATAAGATTGATGGAACAATCCATTTTCAGTCAGCGGTTTGTGTTGGTGGGCCAAAATGTGAATATGCGCTGGTACCTTGATACAGTAGCCACCTTGTTAGGAAAGAAAAAGCCAACGATCAAGGTGAATAAGCTATTGTCTCAACTGGCTTGGATGGCTGATGGAGTGAAAGGAAAAATGACCGGTAAAAAACCATCACTTACTAAAGAAACTGCCCGTGCATCCATGAATCAATTTTACTACAGTGCAGCAAAAATAGAACGAGCCATTAACTTTGCCTTCACTCCAATGGAACAAACATTGAGTGAAGCCTGTACTCAATTCCTTAAAACTCATTCTCAATAACGAATAACCAATTAACTAACTAACAACAACATATAATGAAACGTTTCTTATTCATCCTTTCTGCTTCAGCATTGCTTTTTACGACATGTAAAAATGGCAACCAACCCACAAACCAATCAGCTGAAACAAGCGTATACCAAAAGCTTTATGAGAAAAGCATCAAGTTGAAAGATATACAAACAGCTATTTATGCCATTCAAATGGTATTGATGACGGATTCAACCAACAGTTTACGTGACTCACTGCCTGAATTGTACGGTGCGGTAAACAATATTGAAGCATGTATGCAAACCAATGAAGAGACCTTAAAGCGTCATCCGAATGATGAGAAATTTAAAAATATCAAAGTGCTTTGTTTGCAACAAATAGGTGATGTTGACGGTCAATTTTTATTGTTGGAAGATTTGTACAAAACGACTAAAAAACCTCAGTACATAGCACAAATGGCATCGTTGCAATTGGCAGCCGGGCAGACCAAACAAGCTGTTGAGACAATTGACTTCATCATTTCTGAATTTAAAAATAACAAAACCGACAGTCTTGATATTTTTCTGGATGAAAACAATAAGCAAAAAGTTCCGGTGCTTGCTGCAGCATACAATATGAAAGGATATGTTTATATGCAGAAAAAGGATATCAACAATGCAAAGGAAATGTACTTTAAAGCGTTGGAAATCTATCCTGATTTTGTGATGCCGAAACGTAATCTTGAAGCAATTTTTGCAGGAAAATACTAACCTAAAACAGGGTATTAACAAGTGGAGAGGATTTGTTGATACCTTGTTCATTTTTTGATATGACAATAACCGTTAGAGCAGCAAATATAAAGGATGCCGCAGTGTTGGCTCAGATAGGAGCCTCTACTTTTTATGACACGTTTCGTCCGTATAATTCGGAGGAGGATATGCAGGCTTATATTATCAAGTCATACAACGAAACGCTCATTACCCAAAACCTGCACAATTCAACTATCCACTATGCAATTGCAGAACAGGATAATGAAGTAGTCGGTTACATAAAACTGCTGTTGAATGCTCCTCATCCTAAGTTAACAGGAAGTACTGCAGAGCTTGAAAAAATATATGTGAAACAATCACAATTGGGAAGTGGTGCAGGCAAACAATTGATGGAATATGCAATTGACTTTTCGCGCAATCATCAATTCAGCACCTTGTTTTTAGGAGTATGGAAAGAGAATGAAAGAGCCGTTCATTTTTATCGTAAAATTGGTTTCACAGAATTTGACACACGTTTTTTTCCTTTAGGTACGCGTATCTGTGAAGATTATATTATGAAGCTGGAACTATAGCTATTCGCAGTATTTTTTGAGATAAGGTAATGCCTCCATAAAGCCAAGTTGAATGGCCTTTCCTAAATCATCACAAGCACTCCTTTTATTGTTTTTATCCATTTCAATTTTTGCCAGTGCACGATTGAAGTATGCGATTTCAAGAGTCGGTTTTAAGCTGATAGCAGTATCGAAGTTAGCGAGTGCTATTTTGTAAATTTTCATCTGGTAATATACGCGTCCCCTGTTGTAGTAGGCAGAAGCATCACTGGGTTTCATCCGAATGCAACGGTTAAACATATCAATGGCCTCTTTATTCCGTTTAAGAGCAGCGAGTGTCATTCCCCTGTACAAAAACAATTCTTCATTGTTTCCACTTCTATTATATTTGAGAGCAGAATCCAGATCAAATAATGCGCCCTCAAACTGATTTTGTTGCAGATAAATAAATCCCCTGTTTGTATAAGCTTCTGCGTACTCCGGTTTATACCTTATGGCCAACGCATAACTTTTAATAGCCTCTCCGTTTTTTTTCATGTGTTGCTCAATATTCCCAAGGTTATAATGATACAATGCATTTCCTGTATCTAAATAGCATGCTTCAATTAAGTCCAGTCGTGAGGGTTTATAATCCTTGTTCATAAAATGGCAATATGCACGCAAAGCATATGCCTGTGCATTTTTTTTATCACGTTTGATGCAGGCATTTAATGCATCAATAGCCATTACGTAATGGCCCAGTTCAGCATATGCCTTTGCTTTGAGGAGATATACCTTTGCTTGCTCATAATGTGTACGGAGTTGTTCATCGCAGGCGGCAATACATTCAGTGTATTTTCCTGATTGAAATAAGGAGTCTGCAATTAACAGTTGACGGGTTGGCTGTGCGCTGGCCACCATCGGAATGAGTATGATAAGGATAAACAAATATTTCACGTGACCAATCTACACAATTTGGATTATCCTTGCAACGGAAGAGAGAAGTAGAAGGTGGTACCATTGTTCTTATTGCTGTCAACCCAAATATCTCCACCATTCCGGTTTACGAAATCCTTGCATAAAATCAGTCCCAGCCCTGTACCTTTTTCATTAGCCGTGCCTTTTGTTGATGGATGTAAATGTTGGTTAAAAAGCTTATCAATGTTTTCGGAACTGATACCGATACCATTGTCTTTTATAGCTACAATCCGTTTGTTGTTTTCGGTATTACTGGAAATATTCACCCACCCGTTTTCTCCGGTAAATTTAATGGCATTGGTAATTAAATTCCGCAGTACAAGATTGATCATGTCAATATCACCATACGCAAGCGCATCTTCTGCAACATCATTTTGCAGCGTAATATTTTTATACTGTGCCGTTCCACTTAAGAGGTTAATATTCTCCTGCGAAAGCGAATGAACATTGATTTTTTGAATATGAATGGGAACTCCCTTGATTTGTGCCGATGCCCACACCAGTAAGTTTTCCAATAAGTCAATGGTATTTTCAACAGAGCCTGAAATTTGTCTGGTGATTTCACCATTATCCTGTGGTTCGTAGTCCTTATTACTGATAAGATCAAAATACAATTTCATTGTAGTAAGATTGTTTCGCAAGTCATGCGAAATAATGGAGAAAAAGCGATCCTTCACTTTATTGAGCTGATCCAGTTTTTCAGTTTGCTCCAAAATACTGGCATTTTTATCGAGCAGTTCAGCCTGCTGTTTTTGCAGGCTTTTTGCAATGCGCCTGTTTTGAATAGAGAATATAACCAGCACGATAAACAGTAGCCCAAGTATGACCGCAGCCGCAGTGAGGACCGTTCGGATCTCCCGTTCCCGGGTCAGTTCCGATTCCTGAATCTGCTGTTCTTTATGAAGCAGCTGTATCTGTTGTTGCTGTTTTTCCGATTCATATACCAATAGTTGGTCGGTGAGTTTTTTCAGGCTACTGTCATTATATATCGAATCTTTCAATTCTTTGCTCAAATGACTGAAAGTGGTTACTTTTTCGTGCTGTTTCGTGAATTTATATACCGTTACCAAACCTTGATAGGATTCCTCGAGCTCTATCTTCATTGAGGAACTTTTAGCTAGTTGAATAGACTTACGGTAAGCATCAATAGCCTGATCGTACAACCGCAATTGGGTATATGATTTTCCCAGAGCATTGAGGGTTGATACAATTAGCGGTTGAGCTTTGAGTTTGTTGCTGATAACGAGCGAACGTTTGAACAACACAACAGCCTCATCATGATGGCCGGCATTTTGATCAATGTTTCCAAGTTGCAGGAGCGTAGCTGCTATACCTGCATTGTTTTGCATATCGGTATACAAGGCCAGCGATTTGGTAAAATACTCACGGGCTTTACCGGGATTGTTTTGACGTAAATAGATATTTCCAATATTATCATATCCTACCAATGCCCTCAGTTTATCTGATGATTCTTCGTACAACGAAATGGCTTTGAGGTTATATTCGATGGATTTGGAGAAGTTACTTTGACGTGCATAAATATTTCCCAGAGCACTAAGGGTTGTAACCATTCCTGCCTTATTGCCGGCATCTTCATAATAGCGCAATGCACGTAAATATCCATCTGCCGCCAGTGGAAGGTTTCCTTGCATAAAATAGATCCCCGAAATACCTACCGTAACATCAGCCTGACCTTTATTATTATTAATGGCAGCAAACTGATTGAGTGATTCGAGGTAGAGTTCTTTGGCCCGTTGTAAATTTCCATTTCTGTTTTCAATGCTTCCCGAAATCTGCAGACATGTGGCTAGTGCATTTTGATCACCCAGAGCTCGCGCTTTGTCAATGGCTTGATTGAGGTAACTGAGTGCTTGTTGTGGATTATTGTTACGGGAAATATTGGCCAGCAATTGCAAGGCTGAGAGCTTGTCCCTTTCACTTCCGTTAAGTGTAATTTGTTGTAAACTATCCTGATTGTACTGTTGCGCAAAAGAACATGTTCCTTGCAGCAACAAGAATAGTAAAACAGAACAAACGATGTTTTTATAAATCACGCCCCGACATTTTCTGCTAATTTAAAGCCTGATCCGTGAATATTCACAATTTCAAGTGAAGGATCTTCTTTAAGCAGTTTTCGGAGTTTGTTGATATATACATCCAGGTTGCGGGCGGTATAAAAATCGTCACGACCCCAAACATTCAGTAAAATCACGTTGCGTGTGAGCAAACTGTTTTTATTGTTGATGAATAATTTCAGCAATTCAGCCTCTGTGGTGCTGATGCGTTTTTCCTGATCATTTTGGGTCAGCAGATGATGGGTAATATCCACACTGGTATTCCCGGCCGAAAGCACTTCGTGCTCAGAAGATAAATCCGGCTGTATCAATTGCGTACGCTTGATAATAGCTTTAATGCGGGCAATCAGCTCCTGCGTACTGAACGGTTTGGTAATGTATTCGTCGCCTCCGATTTCAAACCCTTTAAGTTTGTCTTCTTCAGAAGAATTGGCGGTTAGAAAAATGATAGGTACTATTTTATTCAGTAGGCGCACATCGGTTGCCAATTCGAACCCGTTCTTTTTGGGCATGTTTACATCAAAAATGCACAGGTCGAATTTTTCTTTTTTAAAGGTCTCTAATCCTTCCAGTCCATCTTTACATAATTTAATCTGAAATCCGGCTAGTCGTAAATTTTCTTTGAGCAAAAAACCCAAGCTGCTTTCGTCTTCAACCAGTAACAAGTGAGGTAATTGTTCCTTTTGCATGCGCTGTTATCTTATTTAACAAATGTATAAGAATGAAGGGTTTTCTTAAGGCCATCATCCGCAAAAGTGCGAATAGGATATACTAAAACCGTTGTTTCTTCCTTATTTTACTAACAGCTTCACCATTGGTTAATGTTTTCTTAAAAAAGCAAAAGCGGAAGTAAGTTTAAGAAAATGGTAAGAATGTACTCTTACTGCTTTACCTTGCTTCATATGCTATTTACACCAACGATTCAGCTGCTGCGTATTCCTTTTTCTTTTTTCCTGATGCCTGTTTTTTTGTTTGCATTGAGTCAGGCACAATCCTTTAGCTGGGTAAAGATACTATTTGTTTTTGGAGTATTGCATATACTGGTGTATCCTGCAAGTAATGCCTATAACAGTTATATGGATCAGGATGAGGGAAGCATCGGGGGACTCAAACATCCACCCAAAGCAGACCGGTCGCTATTTTACCTGACCATTGTAAAGGATATAACGGCCATATTGGTTTCATGCTTTATCAACCTTGACTTTGCTATCGGAATTTTGTTGTACATTTTGGCTTCCAGAGCTTACAGTTATAGAGGGATCAGACTCAAAAAATATCCGTTTGCAGGTTACCTTACCGTAGTTCTTTTTCAAGGAGCCTTTACATTCCATATCTGTTCGGTAGTATTCGGGGCTCCTGAGCATGCATGGATTGCCGCTGTTGCGTGTTCATTTCTGATTGCCGGAGTGTATCCGCTTACACAAATATACCAGCATGAGGCAGACAGAAAGGATGGGGTTAAAACAATCAGCATGGTAGTGGGTTATATTGGGACATTTATACTCACTGTTGCCATGTTTACAGTTGCTATGATAGTATTGTTTGTGTTTTTCCAACAAACCGGAAAACCTGAACATTTCTGGATATTGCAGGGATTTATGATTCCGGTGGTTGGTTATTTTATGTATTGGTTTCAGCAAACATGGAAAGACCCGAATGCCGCTAATTTTGAAAATACTATGCGAATGAATCTCATCTCATCCATCTGTATGAATGCTTGTTTCACACTGCTAACCATTCTGAACCTAACCTCATGAGTACTATTGTTTCTATTGGTACAGCTGTTCCAGCATTCGGTATTCCGCAAATAGCTATCTGCGATTTTATGGAGCGGCTTTATGATGGGACGGAAGAGGAAACAAGAAGACTCCGGTTGTTGTATGAACGAAGCGGAATTTCAAAGCGTTACAGCGTGATTCCCGATTATGATCTTACTTTGAGTGAGAGGTATTTATATCCGCATAACGAATTACTCGAACCCTTTCCTTCATTAGAACAACGTATGAGTGTATACCATCAGCATGCGGCTACATTGGCTGAGGAAGCTATTCAGGATTGCATGAAGAGTGTGAAGGGATTGGAGATTACAGATTTGATAACAGTTTCATGTACCGGCATGTCGGCACCCGGATTGGATTTGGAATTGATGGAACGTTTACATTTACCCAAAAATGTGCAACGTACGTCCATCAATTTTATGGGATGTTATGCTGCTGTACATGCATTAAAAATGGCCGATGCCATTTGCAAATCAAAATCGCAAGCATGTGTGCTCATTGTATGTGTGGAACTATGCACCCTGCATTTTCAGAAAGCTAAAAATTATGATAACCTCACCGCCAATGCCATTTTTGCGGATGGTGCAGCCGCTTGTGTAGTTGTAAGTGATACACTTGCATCAGGAATTTCAATACCTAAAATGTCGCTTACCGGATTTTACAGTGAAGTGCATGTAAGTGGCAAAAAAGATATGGCGTGGGAATTATCATCAACCGGATTTTTGATGACGCTCAGTGCATATATTCCGCAATTGGTGGAAGGTAATATTGAAGAGTTGGTGCATAACACACTCGCAACAATTGGAATGACCCTATCACAAATAGATTATTGGGCTATTCATCCGGGCGGACGTAAAATTCTGGAAGCTACCCAACACAAGTTGGGTATCACTAAAGCTGATTTGAAGCATTCATACGATGTGCTCAACAACTATGGTAATATGAGTAGTGCAACTATTTTATTTGTGTTGAAGGAATTGTTGCAGGATTCAGAGAAGCATGGAAATATTTTTGGAGCAGCATTTGGACCGGGGTTAACGTTAGAAACATTTATTGTCAATAAATATGTTTAACCAACGTTCTCCGGAAAAAGAATTGATGGACGCTGATAACATTCCGCAACAGGATTTATTCCGGAATTTGTTTGAGCTGGAGCGCATTAATACGTTATTGGGCGGACATGCCGTGACTATCAAGGGACTCGAACAACTGCGCTTGAAAAAGGACAGAACATACAGTATTCTCGATATAGGAAGTGGTGGTGGAGATACCTTAAAACATATTGCCAGATGGGCAAGAAAACAGAACTACAAGTTTGAGTTAACCGGGGTGGATTTGAAAGCTGATTGCATTCAATACGCAACTACTCATTGTAGTGAATACCGGGAAATAAATTTTATACAAGATGATTACAGAAATGTGGTCAATGGTAATCAAGAATATGATATCATTATTACTTCTTTATTTTGTCATCATCTTAGCAATACGGAATTGTCAGATCTTTTTTTCTGGGGAGCTACGCATGCAAAGGTTGGGTTTATTATGAATGATTTACACAGGCATCCTTTTGCATATTACAGCATTGCTTTGTTGACCAAACTGTTTTCAAAATCGTATCTTGTAAAGAACGATGCAAAACTTTCAGTATTGAGAGGTTTCAACAAAGAAGAGTTATTGCACTTGTTGAGGCCATTTGCCTTTCAATTGAAGTGGAAATGGGCTTTTCGATGGTTGATGGTTATTCGGAAATAAGAAAACATTTTGGAGGAGCAACAAACATATCAGGTAGCCATTATCGGTGGAGGATTAGCTGGGCTTACGCTTGCGATTCAATTGCGCAAGGGGGGTATTAGTGTGATCGTATTTGAAAAGGAAAGTTATCCGTTTCATAAAGTATGTGGTGAATACATCAGCATGGAGAGTTGGGATTTTATAGAAAGTTTGGGTATTCCACTTTCATCTATGAATCTGCCGCGAATCACGCAACTCAATGTTTCTGCTCCGAATGGAAGCATGCTTTCACATCGGCTTGAACTGGGAGGTTTTGGTATCAGTCGGTTTACATTGGATAATCAATTGTTTGAAAGGGCTAAACAGTTAGGTGTTGTGGTGAAAGAACAGTGCAAAGTACAAGATGTTATTCATCACTCTATTCAAACCAATCAAGGGTATTTTTCAGCATCTGTTGTTATTGGCAGTTGGGGAAAACGTTCACGTATGGATGCAGTATTGCTAAGGGATTTTCAACAACCGGGTAATAGGACATTAAATAATTATGTAGGTGTAAAATACCATGTACAAGCTAATTTACCGGACAATTTGATTGAGCTTCACAATTTTAAAAATGGATATTGTGGCATTTCAAAAATTGAGGACAATAAATATTGCATGTGTTACTTGGTGAGTGGAGAGGAATTAAAAAAAGCGGGTGGAAATATTCAGCAACTGGAAGAAACAGTATTGATGCGGAATCCATATTTACACAAATATTTTAAGTCGTTTCCATCTCTCTATGAAAGGCCATTAACAATTTCACAAATTAGTTTTGAACGCAAGAGGATTATTGAAAATAATATGTTGATGGTGGGTGATGCTGCCGGACTCATTACACCATTATGCGGGAACGGAATGACCATGGCTATGCATGCATCAAAAATTGCGGCTGTTCAATTAATACGATATTTTAACCAAGAACAATCGTATCTCAACACACAAAGAAACTATAAAACAGCTTGGGAAAAGGAGTTTCAACAACGCTTAAGAATCGGAAGATTGTTACAGGGTGTTTTCGGTGGTAATGCAACTACCAATAGCGCAATATTGTTTTTTCGATTGTTTTCTGGATTGCTAAGTTATCTGGTAGGTAAAACACATGGCAAAAAGATTTAGCCAATTGGCAATTTCCTAATTAATAGTACCTTCGTAAAACATATAATAATTAAACCTATGAAAACAAACTACCTAAAACTAACTTGTGTTGTATTTGCTTCATTTTTTATGAACGTACTTTATGCTCAAAATCTTATTGCATATTATCCTTTCTCCGGTAATGCTGCCGATTCAAGTGGTAATGGCCATAATGGTACAGATTCAAATGTAGTACTTGTCGCAGACAGGTATGGTATGCCTGGAAAGGCCTATTCTTTTGATGGAAATGCAATCATAAGTATTCCGGCCAATACCATGCAATACAATAATTATACGTATTCTCTTTGGGCCAAAATTGGAGTTCTTCCTGCTAATGGTACAGGTTACGCAATGTTGTCAATAGGTAATTCAAGTGCACTTGGTGATCAAAACATGATTTTGGGAAATCAATATTCTACACCCGTCCTGACAGGTTTTGGAGGAGGAAGTTATACCAATCCATCCATATATCCTTTGCCTCCAAGTACTGTAAAGACAGGAACGCTGCCGTTAGTTAATCAATGGTATCATATTGTTATGGTTCGAGATACAGTGAGAAGAAAATTAATCTTCTTCGTTGATGGAATTAAAATAGGAGAAGATACTTTACGAGTAGCGAAAGCAGGATATGCTAGTCCTTGCATTGGAAAAATAGGATCTCGCAGCCCGGGTAATTTTCAATTTTTCAAAGGTGCAATTGATGATGTCAGAATTTACGATTACGCATTTACCGATGTAAATGTTGTGGCACTGTACAATTCAGAAAAAACCACAACCGGTATTACAGACATAGAGGGTACTCTAAGTCATTCTTTGAATATATATCCTAATCCTTCAGATGGCGCTATCAAGATCATCGCAAATAACTTTTCCGGAAAAATGACGATCTGTAACGCTAATGGATTAACAGTAGTTACGAATCATGTGTTTACTGGAATGGCAGAAATAACGGATTTGGAAGCTGGCATATATTTCTGTGTAATCGAGAATCAGGCGGGGAATCAGGAAGTGACGAAGTTTATCATTACACAATAATCCACACTGGAATAAGTACTTTACTTATGGAGCTATATCGTTTCATGAGTAAAGTATTTAGTATGCTGATCAAATAAGAAAAGTGTTGATATAAATGAACCGCTACATTAGATAAAGCAACAATTATCGTAAGTGAAGCTGCGAACCCCTTTAAAACCAATTATTCACACGCTTTTTTAGGGCTGTCTAATTTTGTGCAACACGGGCGAGGCCTTGTATTACGCCTGTCTTAACACATCATCAACAGATAAGTCTTTGGTATGTATCAATATCCACCGCTTTTGGCGGTGTGCCTTATTTCGTTAGCTTAGGTATTCAGTATAGTTTTGGGGTAGATGATACTCACCAATAAATACGAACCAAGCATTCTTATTGAAGAGTTGCACTGGCAAAGTTGCCGGCTGCAGGATGAGCTGCTGAAGATTTATGAGTTCATCGACTTGCCGGATAATATCAAGGCGATCGAACAACAGAACAGCACCATTCTCCGCGCCTACTATGCCAATGCGCTCACACATAATATAGTTGATATCAAAACGGTAAAGTATATTGTTAGTGGCAATATTAAACCCAAAGGGATCAATGAACGTGCGGTTGAGCATTACTTTAAAGCCGAACAGTATCTGCACTCAGTGATTAATGAACCCTTGAGTATTCAGATGTTGTATCAACTGCAAAAGATCCTCATCCTGGACTTATACAACAACCGTGAGGATATCAATTTATTTTCAACTAACTCTACACGAGTGCATGAAAAATTGAGCCCTACTGCAGAAATGGAACTTGAGTCATTGTTTGAGTTTATAAACTACGATGATGAGTTCCATCCTATTGTTCAGTCGTGGATTTTGCATTTCAGGTTATTGAATATTCGTTTGTTCAGTGAATGCACAACCAAGATTGCATCATTGCTCCAACATTTTTGGTTAAAGAAAAAGGGAATGGATGTATTCGGTTTGCTGAGTATCGAACATGAGTTATACGCGAACAAAAACGAATACCAGAATTTCTTTGATGACCAACAACCGGATTATATAAACGACCAGCAACAACAATTTGAGTTTGGAATGGAATTGTACAGCGCACAACTGGAACGTATGAAGAGTTTGTTACGTTCTTATTTCAGGAAGCAGGTTGATTTTGAAAAGCTGAACCCACGTCAGAAAAACATCATGAATTATGTTTTTGAACGAGGTTATAAACTGAAGGAGATTGATGATTCGGTATTGAATAAACGACAGAAACTGATCATGTACATTATTCAAAATCGTGGGTTTATTTCAACCAAGGAATTGGTAAGTGAGTTTGAATGCAACCGTAAAACCATTCAACGTGATTTTACAGAGCTGATAGAAAATAACCTGGTGAAGGTAATAGGTAAAGGAGCGGGTTTGCGGTATGCAGTTAATTTAACGGAGCGCAAACATGATGGACTGGCCAAATACCAATCAGGTTGGGTGATTGATGATCCGATTGAAATAGAAGAGGAATAAAAGATACTAAACGAAAAAAGGGGCTTAAGTAAGCCCCTTTTTTTATAATTCGTCTTCGTTGTAAAAATAATCTTCGTTTGTTGGATAGTCCGGCCAGATCTCTTCGATGCTCTCAAAAGGTTCACCATCATCTTCCAACTCCTGTAAGTTTTCAATTACTTCCAGAGGAGCTCCTGAACGGATGGCGTAGTCTATAAGCTCATCTTTACTAGCGGGCCATGGTGCGTCATCTAAATGCGATGCTAATTCTAATGTCCAGTACATAGTGTTATCTGTTTAATTTTATGCGAATATAAAATTTTGAACCTATTGCGGAAGTAATTTTTTTGATAATTAAAAGTTAACTAAAATAAAGCTATAACCCTATCATTTTCAGGGTTTCAGCTTTATTGACTTTTCCTGTTGGGGTGTAGCTGAACCTTCTGAGGGTGAAATATTGCTTGGGTACTTCATATTTAGCGAGTATTGCTCCCAATTGTGAAGGAAGTACGGACAGGAGGTTATTAGCCTCATTATGGGTCTCAATTACAGCAATGAGTTGTTGTCCCAACTTAGTATCGGGCAAGCCGAATACAAATACATTTGTAATGGTTGCGCCCAACGTTTCACGAATAACTTGTTCCACTTTACCCGGCCATATTTTAATACCACCTGTATTGATCACATCATCAGCTCTACCAAGTATGATGAAAGAGTGACTATCAATTAAATTAACAACATCGTTGGTTTGTACCCATTCATTATTTGTTGCTGCACAGCAAATAGTCAAACAATCACGATCGTCTGTCTTAAGTTGTATACCCGGAAGAGCTTTGAATAATACTTGTTTACCGAGTTCTTTCAAGGCAATATGACTTACGGTTTCGGTCATGCCGTAGGTGTGGTATGCCTTTACATTAAGTGTAGTAAGTTCCTTTTTCAATAATGGGTAAATATCACCTCCGCCAACTAAAACCTGTTTAAACCGATTTAATTTCAGTTTTTCGTTATGGATATTTTGCAGAACAGGAAACAATTGCAATGGAGCAAACGAAGCAAAAGTATAAGGATGTTCCTCGGGTAATAGTTGTAATGGATTGCCCGTAGGTTCCTGCAATGTGATTGTCCCATTAACCATCAGCGCCCGAACTACCAGCATGGCACCACCAATGAAAGCAGTATTCATGCAAACAAAAAAGTGTTCAGCTGATGTAAGAGAAAGTGCTTCAATTGTGCCTCTTGCACTTGCCTCCATCTGTGCCCGTGAGAGTTCGATGAGTTTTGGAACTCCTGTAGAACCTGATGTTGAGAAGAAAAAGGATTGTTTGTTATTCAACCAATCGTGAATAAGTTGAAAGGAGGGTTCATGAACTTTGTCGGTTTCGCTTAACAGCAGTATTCCCTGTTGTTTGAGGCTGTCAAACGAATAGGATTGGCCGTTGAGGAAAAGTGTTGACATTATACTGTATAGCGAAGATACTTAATGGTACGACCTTGTGCCGAGAATTTATTTTCGTAATAGGTTCTGATCTCACGCAGGTGTGGATGTGAATCAGTGTTACCATGAACATCCCAATTTACTTCTGCCGGAATAATGTTTAGCTCTTTCAATATTTCCAGTGAATAGTCGAACAGTGTAGTATCATCTGTTTTAAAATTAACAGTGCCGCCCGGTTTTAATACTTCTTTATATAGCTTAATAAAATTCGGACTGGTTAAACGATGCTTAGCGTGGCGGTCTTTAGGAAACGGATCGGGAAAGGTGATCCAGATCTCATCTACTTCACCCTCATCAAAAACGGTTGCAAGATTGTTAATGATCATCCGGACAAAGCCTGCATTGGTAATACCTTGCTCTTTGGCGGTAAGTGCACCGCGCCACATGCGGTTACTTTTAATATCAATACCGAGAAAGTTTTTTTCTGGGTATTGTTTACTTAAGGCTACAGTATATTCACCTTTACCACATCCCAATTCCAATACCAACGGATGATCGTTTTGAAATACTTCCTGTTTCCATTTACCCTTTAAGTCGTATGGGAAATCAAATGTTTTATCGAATGTTTTAAACTCAGCAAACTGCTGTAATTTTCGTTTTACCATAATCAGGGCGCGAAGATAAGGGAATCAATTTGAGATTTAAGAATTGTGATTTGAGATGTTAGAAGGAAGATGTTGGATGTTTGAAGAAGGATGAATTCCGTTGGTTGAGCGGAGTCGAAACTAATGAAATGGGGGAAGCCAGGATGTTTGAAGTTTGCAACTTGCCAGATGAAAGAAGCTATTATTTTTTCCTCTTCAAGGAATCAACCCCCTTGCGAACGTTGCCGTATTTTTTAAGTAATTCTGCCGCCTTCTTTTCACTTACCCTGGTTTCATCCATAATCATTTTGATTCCTCGTGCTACCAGTTTATTATTGGTAGGCATCATATCCACCATTTTGTTTCCCTTCACTTTGCCCAGCTTGATCATTACCGAAGTGCTTAGCATGTTCAATACCAGTTTTTGTGCGGTACCGCTTTTCATTCGAGTGCTGCCGGTAACAAACTCTGGTCCTACGACTACTTCAACCGGAAATTCTGCTTCGGCTGCTACGGGTGTATTTTTGTTGCACACAATGGCTCCGGTAAGTACACCTTTTTTGCGTGCTTCTTTCAAAGCTCCGATTACATATGGTGTAGTACCACTTGCGGCAATACCAATTAACACATCTTTTTTAGAGATCTTATGTTTTTGTAAATCTTTCCAACCTTGTTTTACATCATCTTCTGCAAACTCTACTGCTTTTCTGATGGCTCCATCTCCACCGGCAATTAATCCTATAACCAGACCTTGCGGTACGCCATACGTTGGCGGGCATTCACTGGCATCTACTATACCCAATCGACCGCTGGTGCCGGCTCCGATATAAAATAAACGTCCGCCTTTGTTCATGCGCTCATAAGTAGCATCCACCAATTGTTGTAGTTGTGGTAATGCTTTTTTCACTGCTTTGGGTACCGTATCATCTTCCTTATTCATATTGGTGAGTAATTGTTTGGTGCTCATTTTTTCCAAATGATTGTACTTGGAAGCAGACTCGGTTACGCGTTTAATACTAGCTTTTGCCATGATTATGCTTGTGTATGGTACTGAATTAAACCCTCCATGGGTTTTTGAATGGTTTGCTGAAGCGTTACATTGAATTGTCTGGCCACAGTTTGCAATTGTGCTTTGAAGATATAAGCCACCGAACCGATTGTTGACAAAGGGTAGGTTGTATAATCGGGATAGGAGGAAATATGTCGCTTGAAAAATTCGGTGAATACATCCATTACCAATTGTTGGATATGCGGATGACTGATATGTTTACCGGCAAAACGGGTAAAAGATGCAGCATACCGGTTGGGCATCGGTTTGGTGTAGATATTATCGAGAATTATTTCTTTGTTTAACATGTATTCCCGGATAAAAAGTTCATACAAATCGGCAGGTAATTCCGAATACACAAATTGTTTGAGCAACTCTTTGCCAATGTGTCCACCGCTGCCCTCATCGCCTAAAATGAATCCCAGTGAGGGTTGATTGGCAATAATATTTTTCCCGTCAAACAGGCAACTGTTCGAGCCGGTTCCCAAAATAGCCGCAATACCTCTGTTGGTTCCACAAGCTGCGCGGGCTGCTGCGAGCAAATCATGATCTACTTCAACAATTGCTTTTGCAAACGTTTGGGTAAGGGGTAGATGAACCATATCACATTTTGCAGGACTTGAACATCCGGCACCATAATAGAACAAATGCGTAACGAGTGGAGCATCCGTTATGGGTAGTTGTGGTAAGAGTTCTTCGGTAATAACGGTTGTAATTTGTTCAACCGTTTGAAAGTACGGATTGATTCCCTGGGTATACAATTCAGCAACAACACGTTGTTGTTCCAGCAATACCCATTCTGTTTTGGTTGAACCACTATCGGCTATTAAAATCATGACAAATCTTTTTTGGCTTTAGAGAGTTGTTATCTTTGACAATTCTTTAGCAAATATCCATGAACAATAGCAGCAAATGGCAACCATTTATATACGGAGTGTTGATAGCACTGGGCATTTTTATAGGCATCTGGTTAAAACCGTCAGGGAATCTGGGCTCCTTGATGGGTGGAAAGAGTAAATTCAGTGAAATCCTCAATATCATCAATCAGGCATATGTGGATACTGTGAACATGGAGGAGCTGGAGGAAAAGACACTTAACGAATTGCTCACCAACCTTGACCCGCATTCCGTATACATCCCTGCTAAAGATTTACAACAAGCCAATGAACAGCTGGAAGGAAACTTTGAAGGGATTGGTGTGGAGTTTAATATTTTGAATGATACCATCATGGTAGTTTCAGCTATTAATGGTGGTCCTTCCCAAATATTAGGCATTCAGGCAGGTGATCGGATTGTGCAGGTAGATACGCAAGTGGTGGCAGGTGTGGGTATCAAAAATGAGGAAGTATTTAAATTGTTGCGCGGACCAAAAGACTCCAAAGTAAAAGTAATAGTATACCGTCCGGATACACATAAAAAGATTTCGTATACCATTACACGAAACACTATTCCCATTCACAGTGTGGATGTAAACATGATGCTTGATGAGCATACCGGTTATATCAAAATCAGCAGGTTTGCTGCCAATACGCACGAAGAATTTGTGAAAGCATTTAACCAGCTTTTGTTGCAGGGACTTCAGAATTTAGTGCTTGACTTACGGGATAACCCGGGAGGATACCTTACTGCTGCAACGGAAATCAGTGATGAGTTACTGGATGATAATAAAATGATAGTGTACACTGCGGGACGAAAACAATCGAAGAATGAATACAAAGCAGAGCGGGACGGATTGTTTGAAAAAGGCAAACTGATCGTATTGATCAATGAAGGATCGGCATCGGCCAGTGAAATTGTTTCGGGAGCAATACAGGATTGGGACAGAGGATTGATTATTGGCAGACGTTCATTTGGTAAGGGATTGGTGCAGGAGCCGTTTGAGTTAAGAGACGGTTCGGCCATTCGTTTAACCATTGCGCGTTATTATACACCTTCAGGACGTTGTATTCAAAAGCCATATGATGCCGGTTATGATGAATATGAAGAGGAAGTATACCATCGTTTTGAAAACGGAGAATTAGAGGATTCAACCAAAATGCAAAAGGCAGATTCAGTTGTGTACAGAACCGCAAAAGGCAGAATTGTACATAGTAAAGGTGGGATTATGCCTGATATTTTTGTGCCGATAGATACATCTTACCGAAACAGTTATACAACGGAAGTACTATCTGCGGGATTGTTAAATCAGTTCTCTTACACATATGTTGATGAACACAGAAAAGAATTGAAAAAATATACCAACGTGGTAACGTTCAATACGCAATTCAATGTGGATTTATTTACACAGTTCACACTATATGCTGCACAAAAAGGTATAAAAGGAAGACCAGCAGAATTAGCATTGGCAAAGATATTCATCAACCGTCAACTTAAGGCATTGGTGGCACGTCAGTTGTGGAGAGATAACGGATACTATACAGTAGTGAACAGTTATGATAAAACGGTAGAGAAAGCACTTGATGCAATCCAAAAATATAATACACTGCTCAAGTAAATCTTTGCTACCTTTACCGACCCATGAAGGAACTTATTGCCAAGTATATTGCCGTTGTATTAACCAGTGCTGTAAAATATATTTTCGGAGTGGTTGCTGCTCTTACAGCAGGACTTAATTTTTTTGAAACACTTATTTGTACTGTTGGTGGTGGAATGCTGGGGGTTATTGTTTACCTCTATCTATGGGAACTTATTCTCAAACTTTACCGTAGATTTTTTCCCCCTAAAAAGAAGGAGGGCATCAAAATCAACAGCACCAAAAGATGGATTGTAAAAGTAATTGTGAAATACGAATTGTATGGAATTGCTTTTCTGACTCCGCTGCTATTGTCAGTGCCTATTGGGGTGATGTTGGCAGCCGCTTTGGAAGATAACAAGTGGAGAATCAAACGTTACATGTTTTTTTCTTTCCTCGGATGGACACTCTTGATTTATGGAATTTACGCGTTGTTCGGTATCCGGGTGGATGAGGTGTTGTAGGATTATCTGATCTTTTCCAACACCTCATACAAGATACCGTCTTTCAATCCGGCACTGGGTGCATGCATTTTGTCAATATTGCCCCAACCTAAAATTTTGAGATAAATACTGGCACTGGGTGCAATCACGTCTGCACGATCAGGATTCAGTTTGTATGTTTCAATGCGCTCCTTCATGCTCATCTTTTTTACATTTTTGTAAAAAGTTTCCAACTGACTTGTGGTAATATGGGGGTCAACCGCAGGATTGATGATCATGGCAATTTTGTTGATGGTTCCACTGGTAGCAATAGCTTCGGCATCGGTAAAATCTTTTATGTGACCTTTTACATATTGTTCAATTTCATCCCATGTTTTTTTCTTTACGGCATTATCAAGCAACCGGATAGTCCCTACATCAAATGAAACCGAATCATAGGCTTTACGGTTTTTGATTACCGTCATCTCTGTACTTCCACCACCAACATCAATTGTTAAATAACTTTTTCCGGGCTTGAGATGTTGTTGTATCGATTTTAAAATGAGTTCGGATTCCCGCTTACCATTAATAATATCAATATTAAGACCTGACTTGTCAAGAACCTTGTCTACAATTTTTTGTCCGTTTGAAGCTTCACGCATGGCAGAAGTAGCACATGCCATATAGGCTTCCACTTCATATACATCCATCAACAATGCAAAGGATTGCATCGCCTTATAAAAAATTTCACGCTTTTCTTTACTGATCTTTCCATCGTTAAAAGCATCATCACCCAAACGAATGGGAATGCGCACGAATTCAACTTTTTTGAAGGGCTCTTCTCCAACCTCATGGTTTACTCTTGCTATTTGCAAGCGTACGGCATTTGAACCAATATCTATTGCGGCAATTTTCATGGAAATCTATTTACAGTGGTCAATATTAAAGTGTAATCATGAGAATCGAAACAACTATTTATGAATGGTAAAAGATAATGAAGAAAGCTTCGATAATGCAGATTTGAATAAATTAAATTTGCGTTATCTGAGGCTAAAACCCTACTTAAGCCACCTGAGAAACCAAGGTAACCGGTTGAGATGAAGCTTGAAATACGGATGCTTCTCAGCTCCGAACCCTTTGTAAAAGCGGGCAATGCCCGGAATCTCCGATCCTTCAAAGTCAAGCAATGTGGGATGGTTGCAAAACTGCATGATTACATGGTCAAATAACGCATACATTGAACGAGCATCTCTTCCTTTGGCCGAAGCACCACCCATCATATATATAATACGTCCCTGATGAATGAGGAAAATTCCGGTGGCAATCAATTCATGGTTTTCGTTGAATACACCCCGGCAATACAACATGTTGCGTTGTAAAGCAATTTGGAGCACCGCCTTAAATTTTTTATAGTGTTTGGGAAGAACATTAGATGTATTGTTTCCTTTATGTTTTTGATAGAAAGAAACCGCAACATTCGCATCAATAGCTTCAATTTTTTGATTTATTTTTTTCGCTTTTTTTAGGTTGCGTTTACAATGATCATCAAATTCCTTATGCAATATTTCATAAGGATCATGTAAATTGAGCACAAGGTTTTTCCGTTTTTGTAAAGCATAACCCGTATGCATCAATTCGTTTTTTTCATTGAGGTTGATATCTACATAACGGAAATGCGCGGGTATGGCCTGAATAAAGTCAATAAGTCTATCCTGATCGTGGTGATGCTTATAAAACAGACCAAGCTGTTGCATAAAAAAAGGTTGATACAGATAGGACAGTGTCATCTTTTTATTTCTGGTTAATGGCATTACTGCTTTGTAGTCACCCAATACAAGAGCTTCCCATCCCGGTGCAAGAAGATCAAGATACCAGGAATAACCATATACCAAACTGTTTTGGGCTTGCTCGATACAAAGGTCCCATTTGGTTTTATCAATGTTTTCGTGTGTGAGGTAAACAATCATGTGTCGGAAGCTAATGTATGTATTTTTTCAAACACTTCTTTCCACGGCAACCATTCGTTTGTTGCGCTGAGATTGCTGTTGTGCCATAAACTTACAAATACACCATTCACCAGTTTCACTTCCTGAATCAATTGTTCGGCTTTGGTGATAGCAGCGTGTATGGTTAGGTTCATGCTGAAACGTAATGTTACATCCATTAGCGTTGTTGGATAGAGCAACAACTCCGTAACTATATTCTGTTCCAAATCGAAAAAACGAAACGGGTGAGCCGTTGATGCTCTGAATCCCGCTATTTCACTATACGCCATGCTATAGTCTTCCCTGATACCGCTTTCAATTAATAAGTTCATGGTTTGCGGTAATCGGAACCGCAGGAAGTGTTGGCGGTTGATAATTACTTGTTGCTGAATGCTACTTTCTAAGATTTGTTTTTCATGTTCAATAATTTCTTTACTATCAAACGACAGATAAGAAGGATGCAGCCCCAATGTGTATTCTTTGCTTAGGGATTTTAACAGACTTTGCATTTCAGGTGTTTTTATGGGAATCAATTCATCATATTCATGCTCTCCTCCACTCAGAATAAAATATAAAACGTTGCAGTTGTTTGTAACCTGAGCAATGTAACGATAGGTGTCATAAGGATCCCGTAGCTTTCCTTTGCGCACATTGTATTGTTCAGCAAGTGTTGTAACGTTCAAAAAGGAAATAGATTTTACCAGTTTTTTGAGCTGTCGTTCTTGCTCTAACCCTTTATATAAATAGGCTGTATCAATATCAAACGTTGACACAAAACGATAGGTCGGCATCGTTGATTGAATTCTCCCAAAATGGTTTTCCAATACTATTTTTAACTGTAGTGCCCACTTGTCTATTAATGGGGTTTCGATAAAACCGTACTGCACGGCTAAACTTTGATCTGCCTCAAAACGTCCGTGGTCATCTACTTTATGGGGCAGGTATTCTTCGTAACGGCTCAGCAGATAAAAAGATGCGGCAAACAATTCAAACGGGATTTCACCTTGTTGTTCCAGCATCAGGGTATCCCATACATGGTGATGTTTTACAGAAATAACATGGTTGTTGATATGCTCTTCTGTAATGATTGCATGTGGCACAATTTGAATGGCACTTTCACACTCATGGTGACTGTAATTGATTTTAGGTCCTGAATAGGATTGAAAATCATCAAGGTTATCGGTGAGTTGATAGTCCATTCCCAGCCTTCGTATGAACAGTTCCTGCAAAATATAGAGCAGTCGGGGTGCGGAAATATGTTGGGAATAGATGCGTATCAACAGCTGCAAGTTAAGTACAAAATTGAAGGAAAGCAGAGGATTTATCATCGGTTGTGCACCCAATGTGCAGCACATTGGACATAGGCTTTTGTTATTATACGAGGAGCAAAGAGCTCAAATGTATGTAAAATCTATGCGAGACCTCGGTGGTTAATAATATTTGACCCCATTCGGGGTCATGGATGTTTAAATCATATTTACTCAAAGATGAAGCAGGTGTTCATTCTCTTATGAGCAGATTGGCTAACCGTCAGTACAAACGACCCCGAATGGGGTCAAATATCATTAGCACGTAAGCGGCAAAAATACCCAACCCCAAAGGGGTTGAATATGGTTCACGCACGACATTTTCGTCCACATTTATAGGATATTGCATCATGTCAATTATTATTTTATTTCTAGCATGGATACCCTTATTTTCGCGCCACGTATGAGTGAAGAAATATTTAAGAAAGTAGTAAGCCACGCCAAAGAGTATGGCTTTGTATTCCCTTCGAGTGAAATTTATGACGGACTGGGTGCCGTATATGATTATGGGCAAAATGGAGTTGAATTGAAAAACAACCTTCGCCAATACTGGTGGAAGGCTATGGTGCAGATGCACGAAAATATTGTTGGGCTCGATGCTGCCATTTTTATGCATCCTAAAACCTGGAAAGCCAGCGGACATATTGATGGTTTCAGCGATCCGATGATTGACAACAAGGATTCAAAGAAACGTTATCGTGCCGATCAGTTATTGGAAGATAAAATTACCCGCTACGAAAAAGACGGCAAAACCAATAAAGCGGAAGAATTGCAGGCAGCTCTTGATCAGGCATTATTAGATAATGATCTGGTTCAGTTAAAAACGTTGATTGAACAATACGAAATTGCATGTCCGATTAGCGGTACCCGCAACTGGACAGACGTCCGCCAGTTCAATCTGATGTTCAGTACGGAAATGGGTGCAATGGCCGAAGATGCCGATAAAATTTACCTGCGCCCTGAAACAGCACAAGGTATTTTTGTGAACTTTTTGAATGTGCAGAAAACAGGAAGGATGAAAATCCCTTTTGGTATTGCACAAACAGGTAAAGCTTTCCGTAACGAGATTATTGCCCGTCAGTTCATCATGCGCATGCGCGAGTTTGAACAAATGGAGATGCAGTTTTTTATTCGTCCCGGCACACAAAAGCAATGGTACGAATACTGGAAAGAAGCGCGTTTGAAATGGCATAAAAAATTGGGATTGGGTGAGGATAACTACCGTTTTCACGATCACGTAAAACTGGCGCATTATGCCGATGCTGCCGTGGATATTGAATTTAACTTCCCCTTCGGGTTTAAAGAAATGGAAGGCATCCACTCTCGTACCGATTTTGATCTGCGTAACCATCAAGAACTATCCGGTAAAAAAATGCAATACTTTGATGCGGATCTGGATGAAAACGGAAAACCGTATGGTAACTATATTCCATATGTGGTAGAAACGTCTATTGGTTTGGATCGTTTGTTTCTGGCTACGCTTTGTGCAAGCTACAAGGAAGAAGAAGTGGGTGAAGATGACAAAAAGGATACACGTGTAGTACTAACTTTGCCACCTATTCTGGCTCCATACAAAGTGGCTATTTTCCCGCTAACCAAAAAAGATGGTTTACCTGAAGTTGCCCGCGAAATTATGGACGACCTCAAGCTGGATTATAATTGCTTCTACGAAGAGAAGGATGCTATCGGAAAACGTTACCGCAGACAAGATGCATTGGGAACACCTTTTTGCATCACGGTGGATCATGAATCGTTAGAGAATAAAACTGTAACCATACGTTATCGTGATACAATGAAACAAGAGCGTATTTCGATTGCGCGTATCCGAGAGATTCTGGCGGAAGAGATTAGCTGGAAGAAGCTTTTAGTATAAAAGTACTCCTAAGACTTTCCCTCGCCAGCGAGGGAAAGGTCGCGCGTGAGAGTGGTAGCTTAAAGTTCTGCGAACTTCTATGAAACCTTTAAGCGTTTTATATTGTTAATGTTTATTATCAATAAGAAAATGGATAATATAGAACCCATCGAAAATAAAGTAGCGAACAGCGGACTTATTACCCTGAATTTGGAAGAGTATTTCCATAAGGGAGAGCGTGTGTTGTTGGATATCAAGGATTGGTTGTTTCGGGAGATGATTTTGAAGGAAAAGGATTTCAGGGAATTTGTGAAAAGTCACGACTGGCAGCAATATGCCGGAAAGAATGTGGCTTTTGCCTGTTCAACGGATGCCATTATTCCTACCTGGGCTTATATGTTGCTGGCGGTGAATATTGAACCGTTTGCCAACAGGTATGTATTTGGAGACATAGCCACTATGGAAACGGTTTTGTATCAGGATGCGCTCTCTAAAATTGATTATGAATCATTGAAGGATATGCGCGTTATTGTAAAAGGCTGCAGTGATGTGGCGGTTCCCGTGAGTGCATATGTGGAAATTACTCATAAACTCTCTCCATACGTTAAGAGTATAATGTATGGAGAGGCTTGTAGTAATGTACCAATTTGGAAGAAAAGGTAATTGTTGATAGAGTTGACTGGTTGATAAGTAATTAGTTAATAGAATCAGTTCGAGCAGCATGTGTGGGGAGTGTGGTGCGCGTATCGAGAACGGTTTATTTTAAGCAGCATACTCACGAATACTTCTCGATACAAACACCTTGCATAACCAGCCCTCCCGATAGCTATCGGGATACTCGAAGTGACTTGGTAATCGATTAAAAAACCACATCCAACACGTTAACAAATTACGTAATTAACTTATCAACTTAATACGCTCTTCCCGTTCATCAATTTTGTAGCAATAATTTCGCAGTTTTAAACATCTTTGTTTGAAATTAAACCCTGCTTATGAAACAGCAAACACCACTTTTCTTATTCGCAGCATTATGCGTAACATTTATTTCGTGCCAACAACAAATGAAAGATAGTAAACCACCCGTGGCGGCCATCAAGCCGCACACATTTACGGAACACGGGACTACCCGCACCGACAATTATTTCTGGCTCAGGGAAAGAGAAAATCAGGAAGTAATTGCGTACCTCAATGCTGAAAATGCGTATTGTGATGAAATCCTAAAAGACACCAAAACAGATGAAGAAGATTTGTTCAAGGAGCTGAAGGCTCGGGTGAAAGAAAATGATGAATCGGTGCCATATAAAGATGGTGGATATTATTATTACAATAAGTACGAGCAGGGGAAAGATTATGCAATCAATTTCCGCAAAAAAGGAAATCTGGAAGGTAAGGAAGAATTACTGATGGACGAAAACGAACGCGCCAAGGGTCATCCTTATTATGACTTAGGTTCACTGGAGATTAGTAATGATAATAATATGTTGGCGTATAGTGAAGATACTGTAAGTCGCAGATTGTACCTGCTGCGTTTTCGGGACTTAACCACCGGAAAAGAATATGATGAGGTGCTCGTAAATACCACAGGAGAAGCTGTTTGGGCCAATGATAACAAAACGGTTTTTTATGTAAACAAAGACACGGAAACCTTAATGGAGCATAAAGTGTACCGTCATGTGATTGGCACACCGCAAAGTAAGGATGTACTGGTGTATGAAGAAAAGGATGAAGAGTTCTCGTTATCTATAGGTAAAACAAAATCTAAAAAGTATATCGAAATTTTATCCAACAGTACCTTGAGTACAGAAGTATTATTACTGGATGCC
>JAZKGH010000124.1:4848-27063 GCA_040386055.1 Bacteroidota bacterium | reverse complement strand
TAAACCGGAGGGTAAGTTTGTTCCGTTTTTACCGCGTGAAGAAGAGCATGAATACTCGCTCACGCATGATGGTGTAAACTTTTTTGTTGTTACGAACTGGAAGGCTAAGAACTTCCGTTTGATGCAAACAACAACACCGTTTAATGGTAATAAAAATGATTGGAAAGAAGTGATTGCACACCGCAAAGATGTTTTACTGGAAGGGATTGATATTTTCAAGAATTTTATGGTAGTGGAAGAACGCAAGGAAGGATTGCTCTTGATGCGTTTCATGAATCGCAATACAAAAGAGGAGCACTATCTCAACTTTGGAGAACCTACCTATTCAGCTTATACGTCATACAATCCAGAATATGATTCGGATGTGATTCGTTACAGGTATACGTCCCTCACTACACCAATGAGCACATATGATTACGATATGTTATCACGCGAAAAAACATTGATGAAAGAGCAACAAATTATGGGGGGTGGTTTTTCACGAGAGAATTATGTGAGCGAAAGAGTATATGCTATTACCAAAGATGGAGTGAAGATTCCGATTTCATTAGTGTACCGCAAAGGCACGCCTAAGGATGGTTCAGCACCGCTGTATCAATATGCGTATGGAAGTTATGGTGCGAGTATGGATGCCTATTTCAGTTCAGCACGTTTGAGTTTGCTGGATAGAGGGTTTGTATTTGCCCTTTGTCATATCCGTGGCGGACAAGAGATGGGACGGATGTGGTACGAAGACGGAAAACTATTGAAGAAGAAAAATACGTTCACGGATTTTATCGCGTGCTCTGAATTTTTGATTAACGAAAAATATACATCAGCCAATAAGCTTGTTGCATCCGGTGGAAGTGCAGGCGGATTGTTGATGGGTGCCATTACCAATATGCGCCCGGATTTATACAAAGTAATTGTAGCTGACGTCCCTTTTGTGGATGTAATTACTACAATGATGGACAGCAGCATTCCCCTTACTACTTATGAGTATGATGAATGGGGTAATCCGAATGAGAAAAAATACTATGATTACATGTTATCCTATTCACCCTACGATCAGGTAAAAAAGCAAGCTTATCCTAATTTGTTGGTGACATCAGGCTTGCATGATTCGCAGGTGCAATATTGGGAACCGGCAAAGTGGGTAGCCAAATTGCGCACCTTGAAAACTGATAACAATGTGCTCCTTTTCAAAACCAATATGGAAGCCGGACATGGCGGAGCATCCGGAAGGTTTTCGGCTTTGAAGGAAGTGGCGTTCGAGTATAATTTTATATTCTACGTGTTGAATGTAAAAAGGTAGTATTAACAAATTCGAGGATTGAAGTTGTAAACGTCATCCTCGAATTATTATAACGGCTAACAACCAAAGGCAAATAGCCAACAGCTTTACTTCACCGCAACCACACTAATTTCCACATTCGCATTCAAAGGTAATTTCACCACTTGTACCGTTTCACGGGCAGGGTAGTTTCCGAGAAAAAACGAACCATATACTTCATTAATGGCGGCAAAATCGCCCAGGTTTGTGCAGAAAATGGTTGTTTTCACCACGTGGGTAAAGTCCATGCCCGCTTCAGTTAAAATCGCTTGTGTGTTTTCCATCACTTTACGGGTTTCCACTTTGATGTCGCTTTGCATCATTTCACCGCTTTTCGCGTCTTTAGCTACTTGTCCCGATACGTATAACGTATTGCCAATAAGGTTTGCATGGCTGTATGGACCAATAGGAGCTGGAGCATCAGCACTTGTAATTATTTTCTTTTCCATGGTTATAGGTTTGTTATTTTTGCTTACAATAATAGTTTGAGCAAATGAAGATTCTTGCACGCGGAGAAAAAATACGTACAGAAGAGTTAAAACAAAAACTTTCATCCATTGATATTGATTGGGTGGTGAAAGATGATACCGATTTTACAGGTACCAATTTACGGGACTTTGATATCATTTTTGATTTGAATTTTGACGACCGCGAGGGTTTGATTAATGAATATGCAGTATTGGAGGCTAAACCCGTATTTGTTTCGGCAGTGAAGAAACAACTGGCGCAGTGTACACTTGTATATGACCGTGCCGTTCATTGTGCCTTATTCGGATTGAACGCACTTCCTACCTTTATCAACCGTTCACTTGCAGAGGTTACGGCTTTGAGTGATAAGGACAAAGAGGTGTTGCAACAGGTAATGGCTCAATTGCAATGGGACTATAAACTGGTGGAAGACCGTGTGGGTATGATCACACCACGTGTGGTGCTCATGATTATTAATGAGGCATGTTATACGGTGCAGGAAGGCACGGCAACCATGAAAGATATTGATACCAGTATGAAGCTTGGAACCAATTATCCGCACGGGCCGTTTGAGTGGGCGGATAAGATTGGCATTAAGCATGTATATGAGGTGTTGGCCGCTATGTATGAAGACACGAAAGACGAACGTTATAAAATTTGTTCCTTATTGAAAACCAATTACCTCAAAAGAGAGTCTTTCTACCACTAACCAATACTACATGAAATATCTTATCCTGATTTTAAGCGTTCTCAGTCTTCAAGTAAATGCCCAGCAGCATTCGTGTGCCGTGGCTAAACAATCATTAGCCAAGAGGACCTTATTGGCCAAATCAGCAAGCATTAGCCAGCAGGATTTGATGAATAAGTATGATGTTACCTTTCACCATTTGAAATTGAATGTGGAAAGGGATACAACTGTAATAAGCGGAAATGTGCGCACCATTGCTAAAGTTGCTGCTGCTTCCATGGATACTTTTGGGGTAGAATTGCACCACCAGCATACCATTGATTCGATGATTCTGACGAATGGTGGCAACCGAATGGTGACCAGAGAGAATGATTTTGCATATATTATTTTGCCTGCAACATTAACAACAGGTCAGGTAATTGATGTCACCATTTATTACCATGGTGATGCTGCAGTAACTGCCGGAGCAGCTATTGGTGCAGGTTTTAGTTCTAGCAGATCCGGACGCTGGGGAAATGAAGCTACCTGGTCGTTGAGTCAACCATTCTCAGCTTACGAATGGTGGCCATGCAAACAATCCTTACAAGATAAAATAGACTCAACCTTTACCGATATAACAACCAGCAATGAGAACAAGGTAGGCTCACAAGGATTGTTAAAAGCGGTTGTGGCACTTCCCAATAATAAGGTGCGTTATGAATGGAAAAGTTTTTACCCGGTTGATTATTATTTGATATCAGTGGCAGTGGGCAAATATGTGGAATACAAAACCTATGCCCATGTAAATGGAGATTCGATTTTGATTCAGGATTATATCTATGATAATCCGCAAGCATTACTCACACTAAAACCGGTGCTTGATCAAACGGCAGATATGATGGAAGCATTCTCTGCTCATTTCGGAAGCTATCCGTTTGCTAAAGAAAAGTATGGTCATACAATGGCTCCTTTTAGTGGAGGTATGGAACATCAAACAATGACAAGTATTGGTATTATTGATTTTGGTATTGTGGCACATGAATTAGGTCATCAATGGTTTGGAGATCATGTTACCTGCAAAACATGGAAAGATATTTGGCTCAATGAAGGTTTTGCAACCTATGTGGAATACCTGGCAGCAGAGTGGCTAAATACCGGCAGCAAAGAGCAGGAGATGCTTGACAACCATTCACGCATTATGCAGGCACCTGGAGGCAGTGTATGGTTTGAAGATACAACTGTGGTATCGCGTATTTTTGATTCGCGTTTAACGTATGCCAAAGGTGGAGCGTTTGTTCATACACTAAGATTTGAAGTAAATAACGATTCTTTATTTTTTGCATTTTTGACACAATACCAGCAACAGTTCGGATACTCTACAGCCAATACACTTGATTTTAAAGCTTTGCTGGAGCAGATGACCGGAAGAAATTTCACGCAAGTATTCAACCAATGGTTTTATGGGGAAGGATTTCCAACGTTTGATGTGAAATGGAATCAGGTAGGCGATACCTTGTATTTTCTGTCGAATCAGATAGCAAGTTCAATCACTACACCTCTATTCGTTACGCCTCTCGAGTACAATATTGTACGTACACAAGCTGATACATTGATTAAAGTATACCAACAACAAGGTGAACAGTTTTATAAAATTCCGGTGAAGGGAACAGTTACTACTCTGCAGGTTGATCCCAATAATTGGTTGATCAATCAGGCAACGGTATTAAAAGATATTAATATCAACGGAACCAACGAACAAGGTCTGGCCAAGATCAATTTCAGGTATTATCCTAATCCAACATTTTCTTCGGTAACCATTGAATCAATGTCGCGACAAATGGAAAGTGTGCTGGTGAGGGATATCAGTGGTAGGTTGATGCTAACTTCTACAAGTACTGTTGTTGACCTTTCATCCCTTAAACAAGGTATGTATATTTTAACTATTAAAACTATTGATGGTGCTACCTCAGCCGGGCAGTTGCTCATTAAAGAATAATCATGAAACAATTTTTTTCGCTACTCTTCGCTGCTCTGTTTAGTATTTATGCACAGGCACAATCCGCTGATTCAATCATGATGAAGCGCATTTACAACGAAGTATTAACGCGTGGTAAATGTTATGACAATCTCGATTACCTGAGCAATAAAATTGGTGGTCGCCTAAGCGGTTCACCACAGGCCGGTCAAGCTGTTGATTACACATATCAGGTTTTAAAGGGATATGGTTTTGATACGGTATACAAGCAAGAAGTAATGGTGCCGCATTGGGTTAGGGGAAGTAAAGAAAAAGGGATGATAGTGAAAGGCACACAACAAAAACCCGTACATATTTGTGCATTAGGAAATTCAATTGCTACACCCAAAGAAGGATTACGTGCACCGGTAATTGAAGTGCATAATTTTAAAGAACTGGAAACTATAGGTACCGAACGTATTAAAGGAAAGATTATTTTCTTCAACCGTCCGATGGATCCCACTCATATTACAACGGGAAGAGCTTATGGAGAAGCAGGGGACCAGAGAAGCAACGGGGCAATCATGGCTGCAAAGTATGGTGCTGTGGGCGTTGTGGTAAGGAGCTTAACGCTGGCGAATGATACGAATCCGCACACGGGTATGATGCGTTACGTAGATTCTATTCCTAAAATTCCGGCTTGTGCTATCAGTACCAAAGATGCAGACGAGTTGAGCAGAACACTTATGATTCGTTCGGTTGCAATGGTGTATTTTTATTTTAAACAAAATTGCGAAATGTTGCCGGATGTAAAATCGTACAATGTAATAGCTGAGATGCGAGGAAGTGAAAAACCGGAAGAGATCATCGTTGTGGGAGGACATCTGGATTCATGGGATAATGGAGATGGTGCGCATGATGATGGTGCAGGAGTGGTACAAAGCATGGAGGCATTAAGATTGTTAAAACATCTGGATTATAAACCGAAGAGAACCCTGCGTTGTGTATTGTTCATGAATGAAGAAAATGGTGTGAAAGGAGGCATCAAATATGCTGAAGAAGCTAAATCAACAAAACATATTGCAGCCATTGAAAGTGATGCCGGAGGATTTACGCCACGTGGTTTCGGTGTGGATGATTCTGCAACGGTAGTGAATATGCAAACATGGGTACCATTGTTTAAACCATACAGCATCGATTGGATCAAGCAAGGTGGAGGTGGAACAGATATTGGTCCGCTCAAGAAGAGCGGAACAGTTTTAATAGGTTATAGTCCTGACTCGCAACGTTATTTTGATTACCACCACACCGCTATAGATACATTTGATAAAGTGAACAAGCGTGAACTTGAGTTGGGTACCGCAGCTATTTCATCATTCTTGTACCTGTTGAGCGAGTATGGTATTTCTAAATAATTATTTTACCTGAATGCCAATACCTGCAGACAATTGAATGATATGGTAGTATTGAGTGTAGGTATCCAACGGAATGGTTACATGACTATTGGTTTCTTCAGCCCGGATGTCTGTGTAGTCAATTTCGGTATAGGTAAAATCAGCAGAAGCCGATAGCATAATACTCTTGTAAAGTTGATACCGCATTTTCACACCAGCCTGAAAAGCAAAATTAGCGGCACTGGTCTCAAATTGTTTGATATTGTAAACACGGCCCGGCACGGTAGGGTCATTAAAGTTCAACACATTTTCAGGATACGATCCTGTAAGTACACCTCCCGCTAAACCAATATCAATGCTGGATCGCGAGCTTTTTAAAGGGCAATACAATCCGAACATCATTCCCTGAAGATTCCAGGGGTCAGAGGAAAAGGAGTTGATGGTTACTCCTTTATTGGCGGTGCGCATATCATCTAAGTAATCCGATTGATCAAACCCGTTTTGAAAGTATTGATAATGCAATCCCAGTCCGAAGGTGGGAAGAATATCATACCGAATGCCAAGCCTGACAGCATATCCTAATGTGGCATAACCGGATGCTTTTTTAAAATTATTATCGGCAAAATCCATTACAGGAATAGCTATTCCGGCCTGTATGTCAATTAATCCATTTTCAATGAATAATTGCCTGTCGCGTATTTGTTTATCACGCACTTTCTGAGCATCAGCCTGCAGGCAATACATCAGAAGTAATACTAAACAAATGGGGCTTTTCATATGTGTTAGTCAACAATATTTACATACATGTTTTTAATAGCATCAGTGTATTTCTGTTCAACAATTTTACGTTTGATTTTTTGGGTTGGGGTCATCTCTCCGGCCTCAAGTGAGAAGGGTCTGCGTTTGATGATGAATTCTTTCACACGCTCAAATTTTCCTAGCTCTTTTTCGTATTCCTTCATATCTACTTCGAGCCATTCCTTCACGTTTTTGTCAGCGATAAATTCGTCCGGTTCAGCAAAATAGCTTTCAGTAGATTTGAATACATCTTTCATTTCCTCTTTGGAAGGAACAACAATTGCAGTGAGGTATTCCTGCCCATCACCGATCAGAAATATCTGTTCAATTTTATTCGATTTGAGGTATGCATTTTCAATAGGTGTAGGGTACACGTTTTTACCAAAAGAATTTACAATAATATTTTTGATTCGATCGGTAATTTTCAAATACCCTTTATAGAACTTCCCTACATCGCCCGTGTGCAGCCATCCGTCTTTGTCAATCGCTTCGGCTGTAAGTTCCGGATGATTGTAATATCCTTTCATTACGTTGGGTCCTTTTACAAGGATTTCCCCTTCGGGTGATTCAAATTCCGGCTGAAAGGAATCAAAGGTTTGCACGGTATAAATTTCTTTAGTATCCGGATGTTGAATAGCAACCGAACAACCTTTGCCAACACGTCCTACTGTTCCGAAAACCTGGCGGTGAAACTCATTCACGGTTACGAGAGGTGAGGTTTCAGTCAATCCGTAACCTTCACATACCAATACACCAATGTTTCCAAAAAACTCTCCAACATGTTGTGGTAAGGCTCCTCCACCCGAAACCATTATACCCATTTTACCACCCAGCCGTTCTTTGATTTTGGAGAATACCAGTTTTTCGGCCAATGGTAATTGCAGACGCAACCACAGACTATTTGATTTTTTGTTTTCCTTATTAAGCCTTCTTTTTTCACCCAGCTTAAGAGCCCAGTTAAATATTTTGAGTTTAATGCCACCTGCCGTTGCAGTGTTTTTTCGAACACGTTCTTCTATGCGTTCAAGCAAACGAGGTACCGTTAAGATGGCAGTTGGTTTTACTTCAACAATATTACTGCTTAAGGCTTCAAGGCTTTGTGCAAAGGCTATTTCACTTCCTACATAAGTACTTAGATAATATGTGGCTGTACGCTCATACACGTGGCACAAAGGTAAAAAGGAAAGAAAACGATAGTCTTTGTTAACAATAGGCATCAGGTCGATGGCCATGATGACGTTACTCATAAAGTTGCCGTGCGAAAGCATAGCGCCTTTGGGTTTTGCAGTTGTTCCCGAAGTATACAACAAACAGGAAAGGTCATCTTCGGTAACTGATTCCAGTTGTTTTTCAATCTTATCTTTTAATCCAGGATACAAGGCTTTTCCTTCTGACACCATTTCTTCATAAGTTGTTCCGGTATCCGTTTTTGTATCTTCAAATGTGGTAATGATATATTGGAGGTGCGGGCAGTTGGCTTTAATCTTGTTGATTTTTTTAAGCAGGAAAGGTGTTCCCACTAAAATGATTTTGGCCTCCGAGTCATTCAAAATATACTCCACTTCACTTTCCGATAAAGTAGGATAGATGGAAACATTAATGACACCAAGTTGCATCAAGCCTTGATCGAACGCAATGTACTCAGGACAGTTTTCAATAATGAGCGCAGCCTTATCACCTTTTTGGTAGCCTTTGCTATACAAAAAAGCCGAAATAGCGTTAGCCTGATCAAGCACTTGAGCGTATGTAATGGCCTTGTATTCGTTGTTCACCTTCTCCAGCAAAAAGGTGCTGTCGGGAGTTTTAATATGATACGCGGCATTGCGTAAAAAGTAGTGTAACGATTTAAACGTTTGTTCCATAATAGTGAGTTTATGTTGCTTTTGGAACTGCTTAATAGAGTAATACAGTTATACAATGAAGCAGTTCACAACCCCATTGAAAAAGCATCCGATTACATAAATACAAAAAAATAAGAAGTTATTTATATGCTTTTTAGCGGGAAGCAGGAAAACGCATGCGGTAGTCTACATCCACGCTTCCTTTGGAGATATTTACCAGCTTGCTTTTAATCAAGCGCTTTTTGAGTTCGGACAAGTGATCTACAAACAATATACCCTTGATATGGTCAAATTCATGCTGAATCACACGAGCGGGCATTCCATTGATTTCTTCCTCATGCTCCACAAAATTTTCATCCATGTACCGAATCACAAGATCTGAATACCGTTTTACATTATCGCGCACATTCGGAATAGATAAACATCCTTCTTCATATTCCCATTTATCGCCAAACTCTTCAATAATTTCAGCATTGATAAATACTTTCTTGAACTCAGGGTAGTTTGGATCTTCCATAGGAGTAGCGTCTACCACAAACAAGTTAATTGATTTCCCGATCTGAGGGGCAGCCAATCCTACTCCGCGCGACTCATACATGGTATCCCACATATTATCGATTAGCTCTTTCAATCCGGGATAATCTTTGGTTATCTCAGCTCCTTTTTTTCTTAGTACGGGATCTCCGTATGCTACTATAGGTAATATCATGTTTTAATTCGAATTGCGAAATGCCAGAAGTGCGAAATTTAAAATGCACTCCTGAAGTTCAGTTTTTTATAAATCAGTATTCAACTGTTTTTGTATTTCTTCTTTTCCTTTATCAACTTAATTACCTTCCATCTGCATATAGGTTTGCAGAATCAATACCGCACTTATCTGGTCCACATTGGATTTTTTGGCGCGGTCTTTTTTCTTCAATCCCATCTCCAGCATGCTTCTTGTGGCAATGGCAGATGTAAAACGTTCATCTATCATTTTCACAGGAATATCAGGAAAATTTTTGTCCAGCAAATGTACGAATTTTTCAACATGTACCGCTGACTGTGAGTCGCTACCATCCAGTTTCATGGGTTTTCCCACCACAAAACACTCCACTTCTTCTTTGGCTATATACTCTTTAAGAAACGGAATCACATCATTGGCATGCACCGTGGTGAGTGTATTGGCAATCAACTTCAGCGGATCAGTAGTAGCCAATCCAACCCGTTTTGTTCCATAATCAATGCCAATTAATCTTCCCATCTATTTTGTTTAAATCTCGTTATTTAATTTTAGCTGAGTAATTCCGCACTTTTGGCATTCCGCAATCCGCATTTCCTAAAACGCTTTCCATCCTTGCGCTTTCAATGGATGCACATTACCGCTTTTTGAAATCATGTGCACGCCTTCTTTAACATCCGTAATATGCCCAATGACGGTGATGTCCGGATTGTTTTTGATTTTTTCGAAGTCAGCTTGTTTGATGGTGAACAGCAACTCATAATCCTCGCCTCCACTAAGAGCAGTAAGGGTTGGATCGAGCTCCATCTCACGTGCCGTATTGTAGGTCATCGGGTCAATCGGAATTTTATCTTCAAACAAGTTCACTCCAACGTTCGATTGTTTGGCAATATGGAAAATTTCGGAAGCCAGCCCATCGCTTATGTCAATCATCGATGTGGGTTTAATTTCGAGCATTTTCAACATTTCAATTACGTCTTTACGCGCTTCAGGTTTCAACTGACGCTCCAGAATATAATCGTATCCCTCGATGTCCGGTTGTGCTTGCGGATTTGCCAGGAATACACGCTTTTCACGCTCCAGCAACTGGAAGCCGGTATAAGCACCCCCTAAATCTCCGGTAACGCATAATAGGTCAAACTCCTTGGCACCATTGCGGTATACAAGATCTTCTTCTTTGGCTTCTCCAATAGCGGTAACGCTAATCACCAGTCCTTGCTTGGATGCAGAGGTATCTCCTCCCACTAAATCTACATTGTACTTTTCGCAAGCCAGCAACATTCCCGCATAAAGTTCTTCCACAGCTTCCAACGAAAACTTGCTTGAAATACCCAATGAAACTGTAACCTGTTTAGGTGTGGCATTCATGGCATATACATCACTTAAGTTTACAATGATGGATTTATATCCTAAGTGTTTTAGCGGAAAAAAAGAAAGGTCGAAATGAACGCCTTCCAGCAATAGATCAGTTGTGACCACCGAACAGTGGTCTCCATTTTTAATCACAGCTGCATCATCGCCCGCGCCTTTCAGCGTAGATTCATGGTGAAGTTTGATATTAGAGGTAAGCAGGTCAATTAAACCAAACTCGCCTAGTGAACTTAAATCTGTATGGGTACCGTTTTCTAACATAACCGGGAATAAAATTCGAATCTTTAATCTCGAAATTCGAAAGAATGAATAAATAATAAAAATCGAATTCAGCCCCAAAACTTCAGGAGTTATCGGGAATGAAAAGACGAAATCTTAATTAACGTAGTCTGTCTGCACTTTTTACCAGATCATCGTCTTTACGGATGAGTAGCAATGCACGCAGATTGAGGTATAGCATAAAAAACAATAAAGCCAGGCCAAATGTTGATTGCATGCTGAGGGTTGAGAATGCAAAATCAGGAATAGCAGTAAATGCTTTAATGAATAATATAACGATTAACACTCCAATCAGCAGAAAGTTGATTTTAGTATGCATAATCTGACGTTTGCGATTTTTAAAGCCTAAAATAATATTGATGGTCCAGCCGATAACAATTGAAACCATTGCAATAAGTTCATATTGAATGCTGGTAGCCACCATTACCCCATTCTCATAAGAACGCAGGTAAATAAGGTTCATGATATAGTCTTTCACTATGCCTTCACCCATTTGGTGCACATTAATAAGCGAACCGCCACATGCCATGGCACAAATGAGAATGATAGCAATAAAATAAACTGTTTGAAGTCTTTGAATCATACGTAAAAAATTAGGCTGCGAAAATACCTCAAAATTTCGATTATCTGAAAAATCATACATTTGCGTGCCGGTTTGCAGTTTATGGTTCACTGTTTCCGGTTATAATCATACAAATTTGAACCGAAATACAATTTTATGAAAGCAGTATATATAGTTGATGCCGTGCGTACACCGGTTGGAAAATATGCAGGAACCTTAAGTTCCGTGCGTCCTGATGATTTAGCAGCGCATATCATTAAGGCAGTTATGGAGCGCAATCCACAGATTGATGTCAATGAAATTGAAGATGTGATTTTGGGAGCTGCTAATCAGGCGGGTGAAGATAACCGTAACGTGGCACGTATGGCTGCATTGATGGCGGGCTTGCCGGTGAGTGTGGGTGGAAATACTGTAAACAGATTGTGTGCTTCGGGATTGCAGGCTATTGTGGATGCAAGTCGTAGCATCATGGTAGGTGATGGTGAAATATACATTGCCGGAGGAGTGGAAAGCATGACCCGTGCTCCGTTTGTGATGGCTAAGGCTGAAACGGCTTTCGGACGTACACCTGAGATCTATGATACAACCATTGGATGGCGTTTCACCAATAAAAAGTTAGCTACTATGTACCATCCATTTGTGATGGGTGAAACGGCTGAGAATGTTGCAGAACGTTGGAAAATATCACGTGAGGAGCAGGATGCCTTTGCATTTTCATCACAACAAAAATATGCAGCAGCCCATGCGGCTAATCGTTTTGCCGAAGAAATGATTCCCGTATCCATTCCACAGAAAAAAGGCGATCCCATTTTGTTTGCCAAAGATGAGCACCCACGTTTGGGAACCATTGAGGATTTAGCGAAACTGAAACCGGCTTTTAAAAAAGAAGGAGGAACCGTTACTGCAGGAAACTCGAGTGGTGTGAATGATGGTGCTGCAGCTTTAATTTTGGCTAGCGAAGATGCTGTGAAGAAATATGATCTTAAACCATTGGCTCGTGTGGTGAGCAGAGGTGTTGCAGGAGTGGATCCTGCTATTATGGGAATTGGTCCGGTACCTGCTACCCAAAAAGCTGTTGAACGTGCCGGTTTAAAAATGAGTGATATCGGATTGTTTGAATTGAATGAGGCTTTTGCATCTCAAAGCATAGCCTGTATACGTGATTTAGGAATTGATCCGAATATTGTGAATGTTAACGGTGGTGCTATTGCGATCGGACATCCATTGGGATGCAGCGGTTCACGCATTTCAACTACACTGATCCATGAAATGAACAAACGCAATGTAAGATATGGTGTAGCCACCATGTGCATTGGCGTTGGACAAGGTGTAGCCGTTGTGTACGAAAAAATGTAACATGCGTTATTTGCTTCAACTTGCTTACAAATGAACCCATTACCATGGCTGGCAAAAGCAACACAATGCTATTAGTGTGCAAAGTGTGCTTGAAGAAAAGCTATCTTTAATCATTGGTGAAAATATTGAGACCCTCGGCTGCGGACGAACAGATACCGGTGTTCATGCCAAAGATTTTTACGTGCATTTTGATACCTCTAAAATGCTTGATTTAACTCGTATTATTTACAAACTCAATCAGCTGTTGCCTGATGATATTGTGGCCATTGAGTTGTATGAAGTAGCTGAAAATTTTAATGCACGGTTTGATGCTACGAGTCGTACTTATGAATACTGGATTACTCAAAAGCCCAATCCGTTTTTGGTGGAGCAAGCCTGGTATCAATATGGTAAGCTTGATATAACGCAAATGAACAAAGCTGCAGCTTTATTGCTTGGTAAAAAAGATTTTCAATGCTTCAGCAAAGTGCATACGCAGGTTGATAACTTCATGTGTGATATTACCCATGCACAATGGGAAGTAAAAGAAGAGAGGCTTGTATTCACCATCACTGCTAATCGTTTTTTACGCAATATGGTAAGAGCCATTGTTGGAACTTTAATGGAAGTGGGCAGAGGCAAACTTTCATTGGTGGATGTGCAACAAATACTCGAAAGCAAAAACAGGAGTGAAGCCGGACAATCGGTGCCTGCACATGGATTGTTTCTGACCCGGATTGAGTATCCGAATTTGCCTCATAAAGATGTCTCTTAATCATAGTAAACCCTAAGCTGAATATTCCATGCTCCCATATGGATTGTAATCGTAAAAGAATAAATATATTTGAACCGCAATGGCAGCACCACAGTCTAACAAAAAGTTCAAAACAGGATCGGCCTTTAACTTCAGTTTACTGAGGAGGGTTTATGCGCTTGCCAGTCCTTACAAAGTTAAGCTGATCGTAGCAATGTTGCTGGTGGTGCTTATGGCTTTTTTAGGTCCCGTTCGTCCTTTCCTGATTCAATATACTCTGGATAATGATGTAGCGGAGGGCAATACAGCCGGACTCATCAGGATGAGTATGCTTATTTTCGGGTTGTTGTTATTTCAATCGTTGATTCAGGTTTGGAGCACTGTACTGACCAATTTTTTAGGACAAACAGTTATAAAAGATTTGCGCAATCAGGTATATAGTTATCTTACAGGTTTACGCTTAAAATTCTACGACCAAACGCCCGTTGGTACGTTGGTTACACGCACGATTTCGGATATTGAAACCATTGCTGATGTATTTAGTGAGGGCCTCATCAACATAACAGGAGATGTATTGCAAATTGTATTCATCCTTATCCTGATGTTTTATTCGGATTGGCGGTTGACCCTGGTGAGTTTATCGGTACTTCCTTTTTTGTTTTATGCCGGGTACTTATTTAAAGAAAGTGTTCGCAAATCATTTGAAGAAGTAAGAACAGAAGTAGCCAAACTCAACACTTTTGTACAGGAGCATATTCAGGGCATGCAAATCGTGCAGATTTTTAACAGGGAAGACAAAGAGCTTGGCAGGTTTAAGGAAATCAACAAGCGTCACCGCGATGCCAATATCCGCTCAGTGTTTTATTATTCCGTGTTTTTTCCGGTGGTTGAAATTATTGCAGCTATTTCCACTGCATTGATTGTTTGGTATGGAGCAAAAGAAGTCATTGGAGAAACCACATCTATAGGAACCATGATTGCATTCATTATGTACATCAACTTGTTTTTCCGACCTATCCGTCAATTGGCTGATCGGTTTAATACACTACAAATGGGTATGGTTGCAGCCGAGCGTATTTTTAAATTAATAGATGATCCTGAACACACCGAACCAGCAGGAGAACAACGTATAGGTTCCATTGAAGGCACGATCGAATTTAACAAGGTTTGGTTTGGTTATACTTCCGGAGAATACGTATTAAAGGATATCAACATTCATGTAACGCAAGGACAAACAGTTGCCTTGGTTGGAGCAACAGGGGCGGGGAAATCATCGATCATCAATTTGCTGAGTCGGTTTTATGAAATTGAAAAAGGATCTATACTGATTGATGGAATGGACTTAAAGACACTGGATGTGCAATCACTAAGAAAGCATATTGCTGTTGTATTACAGGATGTATTTTTGTTTAGCGGAACCGTGATGGAGAACATACGTATGTTCAACAAAAATATTACAGATGAGAAGATCATTGAAACCAGTAAATTGTTGGGAGCACATGAGTTTATCACCAAATTGCCGAACGGATACCAACAGGAGGTTCGTGAGCGTGGAGCAACCTTATCTGTTGGTCAACGTCAATTGATATCATTTGTAAGAGCCATGGTGATCCATCCCAAGGTATTGATTCTGGATGAAGCTACCTCCTCAGTTGATAATGAAACTGAGCAAGTGATTCAGCGGGCTATTCAAATCATGATGCAAGGTCGTACCTCTATTGTAATTGCTCATCGTTTATCTACTATTCAATACGCCAGCGAAATTATTGTACTTGATAAAGGAGAAATTGTTGAAAGGGGCACACATCAGCAATTATTGACCATTGATGGATTTTATAAAAGACTGTACGATTTACAATTTGCCGAAAAAGCAGCATAATCCTTATATTGCCTTACTATGAGATACGTGAAGGTTATTTTTTTGTTGTTTAGCATTACAGCAAATGCGCAAAACAAACTTGTTACAGACAGTTTATTGCGGGCACTGAAGAATGAAAAGAAAGACACCTCCATTATTAATATTTATAACCAGCTAGCCTGGGAATACCGCAATTCAGATATAGCCCTTACGGATAGTTTTGCAACGCTCGCAATAGCAAAAGGTGAAAAGGAAAGGTTTTACAAGGGTACGGGGAATGGTTATATCAACAAGGGTTTTGTGTTTCGCAACATGGGTGAGCATGATAAAGCCATTCAGTCATACAGATGGGCTTTAGTTCAATTTTTAAAATGCAACCATCGTGCAGGCTATGCCTCGGCCTATAACAATATTGCAAGTATCCATAAGATAAAGGGAAGTCATGGCGTAGCCTTGTTTTATTATTTTCAGTCGCTCAAAATTTCAGAGCAATTGGAAGATGATAAAGGAATAGCGCGTACACTTAATAATATTGGGGTGGTATTGATGGAACAAAGGCAGTATGCCAAAGCCCTTATATACTATAATAAATGTTACAATATTCTGGAACGCGTAGGGGATGAAAATGGAATGGCCGACTGTTTGAATAATATTGGAAGTATTTACGAGTATCGTAACAACAAGGAGCTTGCTATCGCCAATTATAAAAAATGTGCTGAAATCAATGAAAAGATAGGGGACAAAAAGGATGTTTCTTCGGCCTTGCACAATATCGGTTTTGTTTATTATGAGGAACATCTCTACAAAGAAGCCCTGAACTATTATCATCAATCATTGATTATTGATGAGTCGCTGGGAGATATTGCAGCTATTATTATTACGTATGTAAATATTGCCGATTGTTACATAGAAATGAAGATGTTTCACGCGGCCCTTAAGTATGCCAATAATGCTTTGCAAATGGCACTCGCTTTTAACCTGCGAACCGATATCATGAATGCTTATGATTTATTGTACCGTATTGAAGAACAGAATGAAAATTATAAGGATGCACTTAATTACCATGAATTATACAAACAATACAGCGATTCTATTTACAATACCGAAGTAAATAATAAGTTGGGAGTGCTGGAAGAACAGTATTTAAAGGAAAAATCAGAAAAGCAAACAATCATTGCACATAAGGAAGGTGAGATTAACCTGATTAAAGCGCAGGAAAAGGAACACGCTGTTACGCAATATATCTTTATCATTGGATTAGTCTTAATCATTTTTGTTTCCCTCATTTACATCGTTTTCTTTTTGATGCGCAAGACAAAGTATTCCTGAGGAGGTTGATTAGTTGATTGAGTAATCAGTTAATTAAGTTGATACTCAGGTTAAATAAGATAAGTGCGAAAAGAAGAAGGGATATAGCAGGAGCGAAAAAGTGATTTTCAATTGATTTTCAGCGCGATAAAACCAGATGGTAATTTGGTTAAAAATGCGCATATTTGCCCCGCTTAAAGCAAAAACATTCATACATGGCAGTTTTAGTAGATAAAAATTCGAAAGTAATTGTGCAAGGTTTTACCGGAAGTGAAGGTTCCTTCCACGCACAGCAAATGATTGAATACGGAACCAACCTTGTTGGGGGCGTAACACCGGGTAAAGGTGGACAAACACATCTTGACAAACCGGTATTCAATACCGTTAAAGAAGCAGTAGACAAAGCGGGAGCAAATACTTCCATTATTTTCGTTCCACCACCATTCGCAGCTGATGCCATTATGGAGGCAGCAGATGCAGGAATTAAAGTAATCGTTTGTATTACAGAAGGTATTCCGGTAAAAGATATGATTGATGCAAAAGAATATATCAAAGGCAAAGATTGTATACTAATTGGTCCTAACTGTCCGGGCGTTATTACTCCGGGTCAGGCAAAGGTTGGTATTATGCCGGGTTTTGTATTTAAGGCCGGTAAAATTGGTATTGTTTCCAAATCAGGAACATTAACATATGAAGCAGCTGACCAGATTGTGAAAGCAGGAATGGGAATCTCTACAGCTATTGGTATTGGTGGTGACCCGATTATCGGAACGCCTACTAAATATGCAGTAGAGATGTTGATGAACGATCCTGAAACGGATGCGATTGTAATGATTGGTGAAATTGGTGGAAGCTACGAGGCTGATGCAGCACGCTGGATCAAAGAAACGGGTAACAAAAAGCCGGTTGTTGGATTCATCGCTGGACAAACAGCACCTCCGGGTCGTAGAATGGGTCACGCTGGAGCTATCGTTGGTGGACATGATGATACGGCAGCAGCTAAGATGGCGATTATGCGTGAGTGTGGTTTACATGTAGTTGAATCACCGGCTGAAATTGGTTCTAAAATGTTAGAAGTACTAAGCGTAAAAGCGAAGTAATCTTTTAAAATATAAAATACTAAACGAGAAGAGGCTGTTCCCTATAGGAGCGGCCTCTTCTTGTTTAAAAGCGGGCAATATGATTCAATTAGAGGGTCATCACAAGGGGGTGCGTATTCTGCTTATGGTAAATGCAAACTTCGTTGCAGAGCAGAAATGCATGAAGCAGGCATCTTAATTTGCAGGTACAAAAAATGCCAACTCCCTAAAAAAAGGAGTCGACATCGTGATGTGTAGTTAATATTCATTTCCGGAAAGCCTGCATCACTAAATAAAACCTTGTATGAGGGCGTTTTATAAAGATAACTTTAGGATGCTATCCGGATGATTAACTATACTTAATCCAAAGGGTAATAAGATAATATGCCTTGGTGATGCAAACGTTCTGCTCATGCAAGATTTGTTTTTTCAAATGTCACATCTAATGCGTCAAACCAAGATGAATATTACAGCAGGATTGATTCTTGCAATAACATTTAGATTTTAATAGAATATCCAATAGGTTTATTTTCTAATCTGATTGGTTAATCAGAAAGAAGAGATACGGCCCGAAAACCTAACAATCCAGGCCGTAATAACTTCTTTGATTCAAATCATCCTTATTGAATCAATTATACAAATACCAGCAGGTACAAAATGCCCAATGACACCATTAGATAAATGGAGCGGTATACTTTTTCTTTTACTTCCATGTTTTGATAATTTTAAATGAATATTACAATGAATTGAACTTAAGATTGTTTACGCAGATGCATTGTTTGGATACTGTAATGCAGGTGATCAGCTTTTAATTTGATACTTTGTAAAACGGAAATTATTTTAGTATCAGGCAATTGAAACTTATCTGATAAATAAGAGACATCTATGGTGCTGTTGAATAATATTTCAGCAGCTAACAATGCTTCTGTTTGACCAAAGGGATTGGATTCCACCAGTTCCATTTCTGGTTGTGATTGATGCAGAGGTATGATTGTAGTATCTGGCTTGATTGTTTGTTGTTTGTGTTTTTGAAGCACAATATGCCAGATGCGGTTTGCCAATGTTCTGTCTCTGTTTTTCTTTACATAAACATTAATAGCTCCAATCATTGCATCAATTAAATTGAAAGGCATATTTTTCTTCATTTCTATATCTTTCAATAGAACAAATTGACAGTCATGAAGTGTTGCTGTTTTCTTTAAGATAAAAATTCCTTCCTTTGCAGGGATGCCAATTTTTAATGACATGTTTACGATAAGGAAATTGAGATTCGAAAACTGATAGGCGTCCGTTGTAAATGTATCAATTGAATTGTACCGAAAGATTCTAACTGTTTCAGGATATTGTTTTTCAAGAAGTATTTCTTGAAGACGACTCGACCGCTCTACCTGGTCGTCAATAATTGCAATGCGTATCATGGTGTTTATTGTTTTATTAGTTTAAATTCTTCAGTTTGTTCATCTCCGTCCTGGTTCAGATTAAGGATATAAAATCCTTGAGGAAGGTCGGAGAGGTCAAGGTTAATCATGTTGTTAATCCATTGGGGGTTAGTATACGTTTTTACAGGAATTCCATTCAGATCAGTTAGCGTAATAATGCAATTGTCGAATTCAGTTGCGGTACGCTTCATTGTTATTGTTCTATCAATCAATGTTGGATACACCAAAACTGTGTGCTGTGACACGTTATCCAGTTGAATGAATTTTACAGGTGAATACGTGAAGCTTCCATCCAAATCAACTTGCTTAAGCCGGTAGTAATTTTGGGAATTAGGCTTTGTGTCGATGTAACTATATTTAATAAGATTATGTGTTTGATCAATACCACCTTTTATTGTTCCAATGGTCTCATAAGACTGATTGTTTGTTGAACGTTGAATTAAATATTGGTCACAGTTGATTTCCTGCGCAACTGTCCATGATAATGCTACTTCTTTGTTTGGAGTTAAAGTCGCATCGAAGTTTATTAGACTTACAGGTAATGATGCACCATTGTTTATCAGAATGTAGAATCTGGTAGAACCTTGAGAGGCTGTAATACCAGAAAGAATAGAGAATGGATATTGATGGGTTACTTTAAGGTCAGTTACGGTTGATAAATATGTATCAATCAAGAAAAGTTGAGATGTTGGTGTTAACATTAACTCTTCAATATTTGAAAAGTATAAATTGTAATTGCCTACTTCTCCGCTAACGCTTAATTTGATTGTGTCTATAGTTAATGAAGCCGGTCTAACAGTTAATGACAAGTGAACGTTATCGTTTGCATACGAGCTGATATTAACTATTCCTGCCAGTTTGGTGATATCCAAACTATCTGCATTGATACTTGAAGCGGCATCATACTTGACGAGTAATTCATCAGAGGTTATCGAATCAAGGGTGATCTTAACATTAAATACATTATCAGTATTTGTTTTAAATATACCCAGTGGATTGGTTCCTACTTTAAATTGTTCTTTAAAGGTTAAACTTGGTGCAGCGGCATTTGCTTTCACCCAAAAACCTGCTCCTGGCGGAATGATCCCATTGGTAAGTGTTCCTGTATTAGAGCTGGCATTATAAGAAGTATATCCTCCTGTTTGTGCACTTAGAACAAATATGGTTGAGTTAATATTTGAATGAAATGTTCCATTGTCATAATGAGCATTCCAGTCATAGGGGGATGCATAAGGATTTGACACAAAATTCCAACCATCATCTGAAAGTACTCCGGATGAACTAAAGGTTACCGGCATAGTAATGTCACCTTGATTAGGAGTTCCAACCAGGTCTAATGTTACCGCATTCTGAGTATTGTTTGTAGAGTTTAGGCGCCCTATATCGCTTCTGTCTCCACGAATGAAAACTCTGTAACCTCTACCTGGATTTAAAGAATTAGAGATATTGGTTGCAGCAACCCAGCCTGTATTCAGGTTTCCGGTAGTTATGGTTTCATTATACCAATACACACTCGGAGCATTAGATGAAGTTGCATCAAAACCATTAGCAACTCCACCCGATCCGGTGATATACATTTCATTTTGCCAATCAGCAAGTGTGCCGGATTGTATCTGACTTCCGGCAAAGCGCCATCTTCTGGCCACTGCCGGAATGTATCGCTGAGCAATAACATTACCGGAAATATAAGAACAGGAAGTACAACCACCACTTGCAATACGAGCCGTCCCGCTGGCGTTGGATATAAGGGTTAAGTATCCATTTGTATTCAATGTACCTGCTGTTGGTGTTACAGTTCCTTTAATCAACAGGGAATTATTTATTGTTATGGTTCCATTTCTGTTGAAGCTTAAATTGTTTAAACAGTTCGTGGTACCTGATGTTGTTTGGTCGAAAACAGGAAAAGTTAAAGCGCCACTGCCTCCGATATTGAGGGAAGAAGAACCATTGGATTCTACACAGTTAACTATAGTTGAGGCTACTGATCCATTGATTGATAAGGTATTTGAGCCGATTGCCAGTTTACCGTTGATAAGATTCAGTCCATTTCCAACAACCAGATCACTGGTCATTGATGTAGTTGTTCCAATTCTATTAATTGAAAGCGTGCCTATTTGATTGGTTGTACCCGGAGTTGTTTGGTCGAGATATAATGAAACATTTCCTCCCGAGCCTGCAACTTGCAAATTGGTATTGCTACCACCCACAATACAGTTGGTAGCATTATGATTTATAGTACCATTAATGATAAGTCCGGCATTGTTACCAATGGCAAGCTTCCCTGCAGTAAGGTTCACTGCAGAAGCAACATATACATGATTTCCAAGGGTCAAGGTACTTCCACTACGGTTAAAGTTTAATGTACCGAGTTGATTGCTTACTGAGTAATTTGACTGATCAAAATAAACTGTAGCATTTCCCGTATTAGTAAAATTCAATGTAGAAGTACTCCCATTGGCTACCAAAGAATTGACCTCATCACAAGTAAAAGGGCCATCAATGGTAAGGGTATTGTTTCCGATCGCTAAATTTCCACCAGTAATGTTTAAAGCACCCCCCGAAACAGCAAGATTAGATCCAAGAGTTACCGTTTGTCCTGATCTGGCCATGGTAAGTGAGCCAAGTGTGTTAGATATTCCCGGAATAGATTGGTCAAAAACCAAGTTGGACCCTAAAGCCCCTGTTCCGGTAATTGCTAAGCCAGAGACACTATTAGAACTGAGAAGACAGGTAGCACAACTGGAGAATGTTCCCTTTAATGTTAAAACAGCAGAACCTATATTCAAGTTACTATTATTGGTAAGTATCAGGGCATTCACATGCGCATTATTACCCAAGGTCAAACCATATCCGCTCCGGTTAACAGTAAGTGTACCTATCCCATTTGTTACACCCTGGCTTGTTGGATTTAAATATAAAGTGCTGGTGCCACCTGCACCTGAAAATGTAATATTGGAAGAGCCGTTTGCGGTAAAAATATTTGTACTAGACGATGTTATTGAGTCATTAAATGTTACTGTGTTGGACCCGATAACTAATCTTCCACTTGTTAAGGTGAAGGGACAAACAAATGTA
>JAZKGH010000124.1:0-4838 GCA_040386055.1 Bacteroidota bacterium | reverse complement strand
AGAATTGCCACCCAATGTAACATTAAAGAATCCATTATTAACAGTGACCCTTCCTGCCACTTTCGTTGCGGTAAAACCGGATGAAAATGTTTTATCACTGCTGCCTGTTATCAGAATATTGCCGTAGTTAAAGCCCGCTATGTTCGTATTGATGGCTTGTGCAGCTCCTGAATAGAATTCAACGGTTGAAGTAGCATCAAGGTTAACGGTTGGTGTATTGGTAGTACTAACAGTAGTGGCAGTAGACCCGGCCAATCCATTTGTATTTGAAGTTCGCAGAGTCCCATATACAGCCAAAAGTTTAGTGGTAGCGCCAAAAGTGATTATAGAAGTACTTGCGTCAAGTGTTGCACCGGTTGCAACAGTAATTGTTCTGCTTGCAGGCGAACCAATATTAAAACCACCGGTTGCAAATGTTCCAGAACTTACCGTTATATCTCCGGTTACATTGGTTGAAGTAATAGCAGCATCCAATGTTTTAGTTCCGGATCCACTTATGTATAAAGTACTATAATTAAGCACTGGTGTGCTTGCAAGGTTGATAGTTTGATTTCCTGCTCCTGAATAATTAACACCTAAACTGGACAATGTATAAGTTGAAAATTTGTATTGATTACGCAGATCAGCTGTAGCGGCAATCCTTGTAACGTTTACAACTCCCGTTCCGGTAAGAGTACCTGCTGCAGCTCCTGAGTTAATAACACTGGTAGCCGAAGGGGTAAATATCGTTCCACTTCCACTTAATGTCAACGTTCCCGCAATATTGATATTGGACGAGAGCGTAACCGGAGCTGAGGTATTGGTGATAGTAATACTGTTAAATGCCGTAGTGGTAGTTCCGCTTATATCTTGTACCGATGTACCGTTAAATGTAACCGTACCAGTTCTCCCGTTAAATGTTCCATTATTAACCCAATTGCCGGCCACCGACATTGAAAAACTACTGCCCGAAACGTCAAGTGTATTTCCATTGGCAATATTTACATCACCCAATACTATAATGTTTCCTCCCAATGATTTGGTATTCGATCCCGATAAGGTTAAAGTATTATAAGTACCAGCAGCTATGGTTTGATTGGTGCCATTATAGGTAATGGTCAAATTGTTCAGGTTTTTATTGGTGATGTTGTATTGTGAAGCAAGGGTTGCAGTACCATTTACTACTATTTCACCATATCCTGTTAATGTTCCATTTGTACCGGTAATTACATTGCCCGCGGTAGGAGTGAATTTAACACCATACCCTATAGTGAATGTTCCGGTACCAATTCCAATATTTCCTGTTGATGTTTTATTAGCAGTACCTGTTCCGGAGCCATTTGTTAAAACAAGGTTGTTATAGGTTGTGGCAAAAACTGTTTGTGTAATGCTATTACTTCCATTGTATTCAACTGTACCACCGGTTGGGGTAAAAGTTGAGAAGTTCGTTGGGAAATTACTTCCCGTTTGACCGCCTGTATTAGAACCTAATTGTAATGTACCTGCAACTGTTAATACACCACCACCTGCAGAACGATTGGCTGTAAATGTTGCCAGGTCTAATGTTTTGCCGGTATTCACAGTTAAGTTACCACCAACAGTGATAGAATTACTTAGTCTTGCTGTTCCACTTCCACTAAATGCAATTGCATTTGCAAAGGTGGTAGCAGTTGTACCTCCAATAGTTTGCAAAGAAGAAGTACCATTAAATGTTACTAAACCAGTACCTTGAGTGAAGGTTCCATTATTAGTAAAATCACCTTTGATATTTAAGATCGGATTATTAGTACCACCATTCCAGGTTGCGCCTGAACCTATTGTCAGGTTGCCTGCTAGAGTTAGTGTTCCAGAGGCTATAGTTTTAGTGCCACTTGATACAGCTACGTTTGCATAATCACTTCGGGCTTGCACGGTTTGTGATATTGCAGAAGAATAAGAAATAGTGGAGGCAGGACCTAGGGTAATAACAGGGCTATTAGTATTTGAGAAGCAGGTCGATGCTGATCCTGATAACCCTTGTGTATTCGCGATGCTTGCAGTTCCGTTAATAATAACAGACCCTGCGGTGCCCGCTGCAAAACTAACTATAATACTTCCACCGAACTGGCTAAAGGTTCCATCAACATCTATAGTGAAGATTGCTCCGGCAGAAAGTGTCATATTTGCCGATGTAGTTAATTTACCGTATTTTATTGTGAGGTTTTTGGTAAGAGAACTTGCTGATAGTGCGGTCTCAAAAGATGAGGTTGCCGAACCTATTGTAGCAATTATGATATTGCTATATGTAAGTGTAGGTGTTCCGGAAAGGGTAATGGTTGAATTGCCACTCACATTAGCCATGATCACATCAATGGAGTCCAGATCATAGGTAGCAAATTTGTATTGGGTACGTATGCCGGAAGTATTTGTTATGGCCAGTTTGCCTGCTCCTGTAAGTACTGATGATCCGGCAGATGTATTAACAACCACATTAGTGTAGTCAGGATAAACAATTACAGAACTGTTAGTACCCAGGTTAAACTGCCCTGTAATATTAATATTAACACTTATATGAAGCGTATCAGCAGATTTGTTCAGAGTGACATTGTTAAATCCTGTACCGGTTACACCTGATATGTATTGTTTACCCGAACCGTTAAAAACCACAGTACCGTTACGCGGATTAAATACATTGTAATTATAAAAATCACCTCCAACCGTGATTTGATAATTGGAAGCTGTAACATCTAAAGTGTTTCCTGCACCAATATTTAGCATTCCTTTTACAATTATGTTTCCTGCAAGAGTGTATGTTATTGATGATCCAACAAGGTTCAGACTACCATAGGTTCCGCCATCAATTACAGATCCATTATAATAGATCTGAAGGTTTGTAAGGTCCTTATTTGCAATGGGAAATTGTACTGATAATGCCTGGTCTAACCAAATTGATCCGTATCCTGTTAAGGTTCCGGTTCCGCCTACGGTATACCCCGCTCCTGAATACATTACTGCTTCGTTTATAGTAAGCGTTCCATTTACAGTAATGGATTGAATTACCTGTTTATATGCAAAATCACCACCCGCACCTGATGCGTTTGTCAGAATAAGATTATTGTAAGTAGTATTGAAAATGGTTTGATAACCACCAGCAACACCATTATACTCAACGGTTCCAGCGGTTACATTATATGTGGAATAGTTAGAAGGGAAATTACTGCCACTTTGCCCACCGCTGGTGCCACCAACTTTTAAGGTTCCTGAAACCGTAACCGAACCACCAAGGGAAACACGATTTATCGTATATGTACCTAGAATAAGTGTTGTGCCACTGCCAACAGTTACACTACCACTATTGATAATAACATTTTTGTTTAGAGTAACGGAAGTCGTACTGCTAAGAGTAAAGTCCCGAATGTTAAGTGAGTTAGCTCCTGTAACCGTTTGTGTGGAGGTGCCGTTAAAATTGAAAGATAAAGATCCGCCAACGATTGATGTGCTTCCATTGTTGGTAACATCACCACCCAGATTTACGATAACGGCTGTTGTTGGATACATTACCGCACCACTATTGATTGTTAAACCACCGGAGAGTGTCAGCGTTCCTCCAACAGTTTTGTTATTGCCCGAACCAGATAGCATAATATTACCATAGTCGCTTCTGGAAGAAACAGCCTGAACAGCGGTTGCGTTATAATGTACAGTGGAATTACTACCAAATGAAAAGGTCGGGTTATTCGTATTACAGATTGCTGTGTTAATTGCACCACTGAATCCATTAATATTTGCAGTTGTAAATGTTCCTGAAATAACCAGAAATTTGAGTCCGGTTCCAAAATAGATAATAGATGTGCCTGCATCTAAAGTTGCTCCAGAGGAGATCGTAATTACAAAAACTGAGGGGCACGTGATATAGTAGTTGGCAGTATAAAGAGTCCCCGAATATATAGTGAGGGAAGTACCGGTAACGTTGGTTGGTAAAATGGCGTAATCCATTGTTTTAATCCCGGATCCGCCCACGGCCAGATTGCCATAATTAATACCTGCCGTATTTAGACTAATTGTTTGATCACCTGCTCCGCAATAATTAACCGTGAGCGATGATAATGTATAAACACTGAATGGATATTGAGTTGGGAAATGAGCACTACCTGTGGTGCGTGTTACTAATAAGGTTCCGCTTCCTGTAACTGTAGCTGCTCCGGGATTGACAATCACATAGGATGATTGTGCCCCGAATTTAGCATTAGCACTAATGGTTAAGGTACCACTAATCGTAAGATTGGAAGTTGCCCACACTGTATCAGTAGTATTGTTGATTACAAGATTAACCAAACCCGCTCCAGTTGCAGCGTTGATGGATTGTTGTACGACTCCGTTTAATGTCAAAGTACCGGTGCCGGTAATTGCCTCATTAATGGTTATATCGTCCAGTACATTGAGGTTACCATTAATTGTAACTGTAGCTCCGGCAGAAATGGTGATATTCTTAACCTGTAAAGTAGTTTGGCCTGCAGTAATCACAAGGCTATTAGCCACATTTGCCGGTATGGTGATTTCAGAAACGGCAGAGGGAACAGTATTGTCACTCCAGTTTCCTGCATTACTCCAGTCGGAGCTAACTGCACCTGTCCATGTTGATGGGGTTGGTCCTGTTGCAAAGAAAAGATCCTGATTCGTATTTAAAGCAGTAAGATCAGTATTACTAAGACTGGCTGGAAACAAAATAACTTCTCCATAATACAAATCTGTTGAGCTGCCGTCTCCATAACCGATCATGATCGGAGACATATTATTGGTTCCGGCATAAGTTGAAGATCCTGCAGAAACACCATTTACATATAAACAGGTAGTTGTTCCGTTGTAGGTTGCTGCTACAT
>JAZKGH010000123.1:0-1682 GCA_040386055.1 Bacteroidota bacterium | reverse complement strand
ATCGGTATTCAACCCTGGGAGTGTTCAAAAATATTGGCGTAGATGTTGGAACCGGTTCGGCTACTCCTTTGTACCAGGATATGAATTTTAAGATCGCTATTCCAACCAAAGGAAAGGGTAAAATCACTTTGTGGGGAATGGGTGGTCTTAGTTCGATTGATTTGTTGGGCAAAGACGTGGACACAACCGGAATCAATTTTTACGGTCAACGGGATCAAAACACGATTCCACGTTACAGAACTGCAGTTACCGGAGTGGCTTACGAAAAAAGCCTGACAACTAAAACATGGGCTAAATTTACACTGGCAGCCAGCCATAGTTATAGTAGCTATTACATTGATAGCCTTGCATTGCCTTCTGATAATGTTTATCGTAGGGCAGAAGGGCATTTTCAGGATAATAAATATTCTGCGGTATTAAACATTACACATAAGTTTAATGCGAAGAATTCATTGAATGCAGGATTTACAAACGATTTAACACAGTTTGATTATTTCAATAAAGACGTATTCAATATGGGAACGATTGACAGTGTGCGGGTGAATCAAGAGGATGCTATCAATCTGACTCAGGCCTATGCTCAATGGAAACATCGTTTTAATGCCCGCTTTACTGCCAATGTTGGCTTGCATGCTCAGTACCTCAATATAAGTGAGCAAATGGTATTGGAACCCCGTTTAGGATTACGGTACGCTATTAATGAAAAATCGAGCATCAATGCAGGGTATGGATTACATCATCAAACATTACCTGTCTATAATATGTTTGTTCAAAATACGCAAGGAGAACAAGGCAACAAGAACCTTGACTTCACGCGTTCCAATCATATTGTGTTAGGATATGAAAACATGCTTACGCAAAACATGAAAGTTAAAATTGAAACGTATTACCAGTATTTGGATAAGATACCGGTAAACAGTTATCCATCATCGTATTCAAGTGTGAATGTGGGAGCCGCTTTTGAGCCTAGTGATGAGAGCAATCTGGTGAATAAAGGAACAGGAGAAAACTACGGTGTGGAGTTAACATTGGAACGGTATTTCAGCAAAGGATTTTACTACCTCATCACGGGTTCATTATTTGATAGCAAGTATAAAGGTAGTGATGGAGTAGAACGGAATACTGCTTTTAATACCAAATATGCGGCTAATATTTTGGCAGGAAAAGAATTCAAATTAGGTAAAAAAGGAACGGTACTATACACTAATTTAAAACTTACAACAATAGGTGGAAAGTATTTTACGCCACTTGATTTTGCTGCATCGCAGGCCAGAGGAAGTGCGGTTTATAATAGAACAAATGCCTTCAGTGAAAAACAAACAGCTTATTTCAGAATGGATATGAAAATAGGATATCGTAAAGATTTTAAAGCAAGTTCAATGGAGTTCGCTGTCGATTTTCAGAATGTAACCAATCATCAAAATATTTTTAGTCAGGGATACAACAAGTTTAAGAACACGGTATCTTATGAATACCAGCAAGGATTTTTTCCTGTACCGACTTTTCGCTACACCTTTTAATCTCAGTAATATTGAGCTTGCTGTGTGCCTGAATAGGCGACATGCGTTTTAAAAATAAGCATTATCTTCCCTTCTCATATGGCATTTAAACATAAAGCAAGTCCGGGTATTTTTAATAAGAAGGATATTGTCATCAGGCATATACTGATTGCATTACTGGCT
>JAZKGH010000122.1:7896-17314 GCA_040386055.1 Bacteroidota bacterium | reverse complement strand
CCAACCCACATGACCCAGACAGCACATCTTACAATCCCTTAGGCAGCAAGTAAACAGCAGGTTTACACCTCGAACACCCTGATCTACTCATTTCTATTCACCATCTAGTTTATATCTGATGAAGGCTTTTATCTTGTTTTAAGATAAGAGTTTTCGCGTGAATATTTTTCAAAATTCTAAATATAATTTTAACATAAAAAGGATAATAATTTATAAAATGAAAATAACACTACAAACAATTCGAAATTCGATAACACAGAAAGGTGTTTTCGGATTATTTATTTTAATGATTGGAAGTATTTCGCTTTTCAGCCAGAATATATCCAATTACACTGTTGCCCGTACTACGGGAAACACGTACACTAGCATTACTGGTGGTACATCAGCAACTTCCTGGAGAAATGGAAATAGTACAGATGACAACATGTCGGAAACGCAACCTATTGGTTTTCCTTTCATTTATATGGGACAGACCTACACAGGGTTTAGAATATCTACCAATGGTTATTTAACGCTAAATACTACCAGCACAGCGATTGGTAATGGTACAGGGACCTATGGTTATCAGAATACCCAGTTTTCAGCAACAGGAGGTACTGTAATAACACTTGCAGGATTTTATGACGATCTACAAACAGCATCAAATTCAACTACTCTGACTGATTTGAATGCAAGTATGAAGTATCTTGTAACGGGTACTGCTGGTTCTCGAATATTTACGATGGAATGGATTAACATGCAGGATTTTAGCACGACTTCTACTTCATCATTCAATTGGCAGGTTAGATTATATGAAGCAACAGGAGTAATTGAGTACAACTATGGAGTATTTACCTTATCCAATTCGTCTACAATTACCACAATGTCTTACAGTTTGGGAATTAACGGCCCAACAATTTCGGGTACCCCAACTACATCAGAATTATTAACGCAACAAACAGTAAATACAGGAACATTTAGTAATGTAGCATCAAATGCACTTGGAGGCGCAACACCGGGAAATATGCCTGCCGCAGGTTCTAGAATTACTTTCACACCCCCGACTCCTGCATTAACAGCTCCAACTAGTTTGGTAGTTTCTAATGTTACCGGATCATCAATGAAACTTGATTGGACAGATAATGCTACGGGTGAATTTTCTTATGCAGTATTGTTATCTACAAATGGAGGAGTTAGTTATAACCTATATTCCAGTTACGCGGCTAATACACAAACAGCAACCTTAACCGGTTTGTTACCGGGAACTACGTATTCTATTCAGGTAGTTGCCGTTGATTTGGCTGGAACATCAACCCCATTATCCGGCAGCCAGTTAACATTGCCTCCTGGAAATATTACGACAACAGCAATAGGAGGTTTATGGAGTGCCGCTACCACATGGGTTGGAGGCAATGTACCAACACCATTTGATACAGCTATTGTTGCATCAGGAGCAACTTTAACAGTTGATATTGCTGCCACAATTGCCAAAATGCAACTAAATAGTACAGCTACTGTTTTCTTGAATAATACACTTGTTGATAGCTCCGATTTGATTATTGGAACAAGTGCTAACTTTAATGGTTTTTTTGGAACCGCAGGTCGCCAATTAACTGTACGTGGAAATATTACCAATGCAGGAACATTGAACATGGCAATGCCGGGCGGTGTTTTATTATTAAATGGAATTACATCCCAAACAATAAGTGGAGCGGGAACTTTTGGAATCATACCAACCTTAACAGTTAACAATCTTACCGGTGTAGTATGCAATGCAAATGCAACCATTGGCGCAGTATTGAACTTAACCAATGGTGTTGTAAGCGGAACAGGATCCATTACTTTAGGTAATGCAACGTTCAGTCCAACCTTTTCAATGATCAGTACCGGTGGTAGGATTTCATCAACCGTTGTTTCCGGATTAACCGGAATTTTACCGGGCAATGCAACATTTACATATAATGCACCAACTCCAATAGCGGCTATTACAACCGGAAATGAATTAAATATTGCAGCATCAGCGAATTTGAATGTGACATTTAACGCAATCGGTGGTGGTAATTATATTTTAGGAACAAATATTAACGTTAATAATTTAACAGTTAATGATACCATAGATGTTGGATCAAATACTGTTACGTTAAATGGTGTAGGAACATTTGGTGCAGTTCAAAATATAACAGGTGCAGGAACATTCACAATGGGTGCAAATGCAACAATTGTGACAGCACATTTATTAGGAATTACGGCTGCACCTTCGGCAACAGGATCGATACAAACTGCAACCCGTAATTACAATACAAACGGTAGCTATACATATAATGGAGCAACAGGTCAGGTTACAGGAGACGGTTTGCCTGCAACACTTACGGGTGGGACAGTAACAATAAATACCGGTAGCGGAACGCTTTTATCTCAATCAACAGTATTCAATAATTTGACACTATCCACAAATTTATTGCTGGGATCGAATGCTGCAACTGTAAATGGTGTGGGTAATATAGGAACATTGGCCATTACTGGTGCTGGTGCGTTCACCGGAGGTGCTACTTCAAGATTATTGTTGAATAGCACTGCAACTGCCGGAGTCCTTCAAACAGCCGCATCTTTAGGAAATATTCAAAATACAGGAGGTAGAACATACACTCCGGGTCTGGATATCGTTATTGGTGGTTCGGCAGTAGGAACAGGAGATAACTTTCCGATTACAGGAGTGGATTCATTAGTGTTAAATCAAACTACGGTAGTTGTATTAACTGCAGCTACATCTGTAAATACTCTTTATATAACTAATACAGGAAGAATGACTACAACTCCTGTGAATATACTCACAGTTGCCGGTACGTCAGCTACTAATGTTGCCAGAGTAAGTACAGGTTATATTGATGGACCATTAACCAGAACAATTGGTGTAGGTGCAGTTGGAAATTTTGCGTTTCCGTTAGGTGTAGGTGCAGTTGGGAATTTAGAGATTGACATCATTAATCCTGTTGTAACAGGTTCGAGTGTTACATTAACAGCAATAGCCAGAAGTTTGCCAACGGGTGGAACTGCCGGTACAGGTTTAACTGGGTTAACAAATACACGCTATTGGGCCATTACTCCTGTCGCTGGTGGTGTTTTATCATCGGTTGGAAATATCAGAATTTTCGAATCGACCGCTGCTACTTTAGGAGGTACTTCTAAGAAAATAGGATTTACAACGTCTGTAGCAACAGGTGCGTTTAATACTATTGGAGGACAGCTGGATTCTGCAAATGTGAATATTTTAAGTTCATTGACGGTGCCTGCCTTTGGGGTTGGAAGTGATAGTACATTTTTTGTTTTAGGAAATGGTACTGCTTCCGGAGCATTCACCGGAGGTACATTCACAGTAGGACCAACAGGTACATACAAAAGTTTAACTGCAGCAGTTGCCACAATTAATGAAAATGTTTCATTGACAGCTCCGGTAATTCTTGAGTTTCAAACTACATATAATCCGGCAGTAGAAACATATCCGATTGTATTTAGAGCAACTTTGCCAACTACACTGACTAATTCTATTACCATCCGTCCTTCATCAGGCGTTTCAAGTGCCATCAACTTTGCAGGTACAATTTTTACCAGCACATCATTGATTGACTTTAACGGGGGTAAAAATATCATCATTGACGGAAGACCCGGAGGGACCGGAACCAACCGTTATTTATCATTTACCCAGCAAAATATTGGAGCATTTCCAACATTCCGTTTCATTAATGAAGCCCAAAATGATACATTGAGATACATAACTGTTGCTGGTCAAAATACCAATAGCGGAAGTGGTTTGATTCTGATAGGTACAACCACAGGAACAGGAGGAAACAGTAATCTTGGAATTAACAATTGTACTATTAATGGATTATCGAATACGTTAATTTGTATTAATGGTTCAGGAACAGCTGCTCCTGCTGATAATAAAAACGTTAGCATCACTAATAATAACATTTTTGACTTCTTCGTAAACGGAGGGTCACCTACAGCTGTTATTGCTGGTGCGGGTAGTTCGGCCTGGACTATATCGTCAAACAATTTCTACCAAACATCGATTCGCAATAGTTATTCGAATCCGGTAATGAATAGCACAACAAACTTCAGAGCAATTCAATTACTTAACTCAGCAACTAATGCAATATTTACTGTAAACAATAATAGAGTAGGAGGAAATATACCAGGTATTCCTGGGTCTGTGTTTATTTTGGGAGACAGTATTTCCAACTTGGGGCACTTATTCAGACCGATGGATTTTTCAAATGCAGGACCTGGAGGCATTACTAATGTTCAGGGAAATATCATTTCAGATATTACACTGTATACAAATGGTACGGATAATTTTACGGGAATTGGAGCATTGCAAACAGGAGTATACAGCATAGGAGATGTTACTCCGAATGTTGTTGGTTCAGCAACTATAAATGGGTCAATTAAAATTTTCTCAAGAACGAGTTCAGCCGGATTTGTGAGAGGATTTCAGCTTACGGCAATTGGCGGTGGAAGTATGCAAAATAATATAGTAAGTGGAATTGACTTAATGGTGCAAGGAGCTCAGGCTGCCGGTGGGTCAATTATTCTGCGTGGTATAGAAGTTGCGGCAACATTCACGGCTCCTGTTACTGTTTCAGGAAACACTGTTGGAAGTACTACGCTTGCAAATAGTATTCAAGGGTTAGCATCTTCTTTAGGAGCTACCGGTATTCAGGGAATTATTTTGGGGGGTGCATCTGGCGCTGCAATTACTGCAACCAATAATACGGTTAGTAATTTGAGTGTTTTCAATCAGGCGTTTTCTACTAACAATTCGATTAAGGGAATATACATTACTGGGGCTTCAAGTGTTTCTACTACCGTAACCGGAAACAGTGTTCGTAATATAAGAATAGATGCTCCGAACAATACATTAGGAGATAACTCTGTTATCATAGGAATTGCAAATAGTTCTTCTGGAACAGGTTCTCAGTTTATTTCAAACAACACGGTTCATTCATTACGTTCAACATTTAATGGTCCAGTAGCGAATGTGGTAATGGGATTGTATTACAATTCTACAAATACGGGTGGTTTAAGTCGTGTTGACAGAAATGTAATACATTCACTTGAGACGGGAAGTACAAATACCTTGACTCTGCAAACAGGTGTAAACATTGGTACTTCATCAACAACAATGCAGTTGATTAATAACTTTGTTCGTTTAGGTGTAAATGTTGATGGAACAACCAATAATGCGAATGCCACCCTTTATGGTATCTTAAAACAAAATACCAACAATACATCAATCATTCATAATACTGTTTACATAGCGGGTTCTCCAGCAGCTACAGATACTGTATCTTTAAGTGCGGCATTTTTCAAAACAGCCTCGGCCGCTATTGATACTGTAATGAATAATGTCTTTACCAATGCACGTTCGAATGCATCGGGAGCCGGAGAGCATTATGCAATGTATATTAACAATGTTACGGGTTTACGCAGTAATGCGAATCTTTACCGTGCAAATGGAACAGGGGGTATCTTATTCAGAAATGGTTTCACCAGAATAGCAACACTTCAAAGTTGGAGATCTATACAAAAACCATTTGAGCAAAGATCTGCTGTGGGTAATCCATCCTTTAATGCAGGTATCACTAATGGAGCTGCCACAATCAACTTCACGTTAGCAGCAGTTACCTCTGCAGCTACAGCAGCGATTCCGGTAAGTTATATTACAACGGATCTGGGCGGCAATCTACGTTCTGCTACTCCTGCAATCGGGAGTTACGATGTTGGATTAAGTGCGCTAACAGCTTCAACGGATGTTTACACTCCTATTATCACTATCACTGCTTTAGGAAATCGTAGTTCTGCAAATACGACTGTAAATGCAGTTGTTGTTACAGATATCGGAACCGGTGTTCCAACTACAGGTGCTACTGCTCCTAAACTATGGTATAGAAACTCAACTACCGCAAGTGCATGGGCTAGCGTAGCGCCAACATCTTTCACGGGTACCGGTAATAATGTAACTTTTGTTTACAATTTTGTATGGAGTGCTATTGGTGGTGCCCCAAGTGTGAACGATAGAATTAAATATTATTTCGTTGCCGCTGACGCAGCAACTGCGCCAAATATTTGGTATAGCAATTACACTGCTATTGACCCAATACATTCGAGTGTAGCGGTTCAAGGAACGGCACCTGCCAATGCGGATAGCTTCTTAATAGCATCTCCTTTACCTGTGGCAATGAACGTGCCTGTTGATTATCCTAGTTTAACAGGAGTTGGGGGATTGTTTAATGCAATTAACAATGCAACATTGGCGGCAAATACGGTTGTAACAATATCGGCTGATGTGAATGAAACAGGTGTAAATGAGTTGAGAAGCGATGGATTAAGTGGATTTAAATTAACCATTCAGCCGGATGCTACACTTAGAACATTGTGGGGTAATTCAACAACAAGTATGTTACGTTTCAATGGCGTTTCAAACGTAGTGATTGATGGCGGTGCAACTAAGAACCTAAGACTTTTGGATTCTATAGGATCAACACCATCTGCTACTGTTGGAGCCACAATTGAATTTTTGGGTGGCTGTACGACAGATACATTAGTAAACTGTATTGTAGAAGGTAACGGTTCATCAACATCAAGAGGAACTATTGTTATTGGAGCAGGTACTAATAAAAATATTGTTATTGCCAATAACGATATACGCGCTGCAAACAACTTAAATACAAACAGACCGGCAATTGGTGTTTTCTCTTCGAATGTAAATAACAGCAGTATTATCATTGGTGGTGTTGCTGCAAGAGCGGGGGGGAATACTATTAACGACTTTACAAGCTCTGCTATTAGCATAACATCAAGTGGTGATGGGATAGTAATTGGAAGTACAACAGTGTCTACTGACGGTAATAAAATATTCAATACTAGTGGATCCGGTGCTGTATCATTCATAAATATAGCTTCCGGAAATAATCATTCTGTTGCTAATAATAAATTGTACCAAACAGCAGGAACCTATACAGGAGTCTTCACAGGTATAAGTGTTACAGGTGGAGGTTTGAATAATGTTATTTCGGATAATAGTATTGGTGGTACGGATGTAAATAGAGCAGGATTGCCTATCACTACATCTTCTGACTTTAATGGAATAATAATATCTGCATCTAATTTAATTCCTCAGAGTGTTGTAAAAAGAAATCTGATTTCTAATTTAAGATCAACATCTACGGGATCTTTAAGTTATGGAATTCTATCTTCAGGTGGAAATGTGATGATTGGAGGAACAACACCTGCTGATGGAAACACTATCGGTAATTCTTTAGATTCATTAACGTCATCAAACTCAATTCATGGTATTGGTGTAAGTGCAGGTACTGTTATTGTTCAATATAATACAATACAGGGAATTGTTTATCAGGATGCTGATTTTGAAAGAGCTGTAGGTATTTATGTTTTAGGGTCATCGACTGATACTATCCTGAATAATACGATTAGTAATATTCGTCATTATAGTAATAGCGGATCAGGATCGTTAACTACTACTTTCTGCCCGGCAGGTATTTATATTGTTGCAGGAACGAATCATTTAGTTAGAGGAAATGTCATTTCCAATATTGGAACGAATCCAACAACAGTAGCATATCCTGTTTTTGGAATTAAATACGCTGTTGCAACGGGTTCTTTAATCACCGGAAACAGAATATTTAACCTTAGTAATAAAGGTGCCGGAACAGGAACTAACGGAGCAACAATCGTTGGAATTCAGTGTGAAACCGGAAATGCGGTGTTCAGTAATAATCAGGTTACACTTGGAAATGGAGTGGGTAACGATGCACAGATTTTTGGTATCAGAGATGATGGAACGGGTACTACTGATTATAGAAACAATACGGTGCACTTGTCAGGAGCTGGTGTTGGAGCCAACGCTAGTTTTGGCATGTATCGTAATTCTACATCTGTTTTCACAGCGGTAAATAACTTCGTTTATACCAATCGCACCAATTCATCAACAGGGGTTGCATTTGCAATGGGATCTACCAATGCAGTTACCAATGCTAACTTTAATTACAATCTATTGGTTTGTATGGATACTGCTGCAATAGCAAGAATTGGTGGTGCGCCTGCAGGATGGAACGCCTTTAATGGCTTATACACTGCCGGTCCAAATACAAACTGGGCAGAAAAAAATAGTGTTGTTGTGGGAGCTGGTTTATTTACTGATCCCTCTGTAGGTGATTTAGGTATCGTAACAACCAATCCATTGGCTTGGTATGCAAATGGTAAAGGTATTGCCATCACAGGTTTATCGGGAGACTTTTCAACTATAAGTGGTGTAAGATCTGCTGCCATTGCAACCGGAGCAACCGATATTGGTTCAGTAGAGTTTTTACCAACGGCATTGCCTCCATTGGCTTATGCTGATAAAGTACCGGCAGGTACTGATAGCACACAGTTTTTCTTTGGAAGCCGCATGGTTGCAAAAGTTAAATGGGGTGTAACAGGATCTCTTCCATTTTCGGTAGATTTAAGATACTATAGTGGTGTGAATCCATCAAATACTAAAGTAGGAACCACCTTTACCAATGCTTATTGGGATTTCCAACCAACGGGAGGAAGTGGTTACACCTATGATTTAACATTGATGACAGATAGTTCTGTACTTGGTTCGATTTCCAACTTAGCAAACTTGGATATTGCTAAGTATAGTGGTACCGGAGTAGTCTGGACAAACTATACCAATTCTGCATTAACTGCGGTAAAAGGAACAGTAACCTCTGCGGGTTTAACTACTCCATTGGGTATTTTCACGGGTACGGATGGATCAAACAATCCTTTACCTGTAAAATTAACATCATTCACAGCATCTGTTGAATCAAAGGATGTACTTGTTTCCTGGACCACTACATCAGAAGACAACAACAAAGGTTTTGAAGTTGAACGCTCTGTTGATGGTAAAACATTTGAATTTGCCGGATTTGTAGAGGGAGCAGGAAATAGTAATAAAGTAACAGAATACACTTTACTGGATAAGGAAGCATTTGCGAAAACTAATGTGAATGTATTATACTATCGTTTGAAACAAATCGACTTTGACGGTAATGTTTCGTATTCAAATACTGTTTTGGTGAGCATTAATGCGGATGCATCAAATGGATTATCAGTATATCCGAATCCTTTCACAAGTGACTACACTGTTTCATTCACTGCAAAAAATGAAGGAACAGCAACAGTTCAATTATTCGATTTGCAGGGTAAAATGGTAAACAATCAGATCAAGGATATTACCAAAGGATTTAACACGATGCCGGTAAACAATCTTGAAGGTTTGCACACAGGAATCTACTTTGTGAAAGTAACCATCGAAGGTGAATCACATGTAATGAAGCTGGTTAAAAACTAACCGGAATAATTATGAACTATTCAAAAGCCGCTTCCCAAT
>JAZKGH010000122.1:0-7886 GCA_040386055.1 Bacteroidota bacterium | reverse complement strand
GGGGAAGCGGCTTTTTTGTACATTGACCTGGGGGATGATTTGTAGAATGATGACTACAATGGATGCATGAAAATTCATTTTCTTTTGTAAGCTCATTATGAAAAATAAGACCTGTTAAAGACCACTCATTTCTGTTCAGGAAATGAATTCTTATCAAGTAAGAGCCATCCCGATTTATTTCGGGATGGCTCTTTTTGTTTATGGAACAACCAATTGAATTTCTATTCGAGTATATGTAGAATATTCTTTTACCTTTCACATAAACTCTTTGACCCTAAAAAGGTTGGAGAAGTAAAGTGTGCAAGAGTGCATAAAAAAAGAGGAACTTATGGTTCCTCTTTTTTATTTATATAGAGTAGATACTAATCTACGTTGTCGTGCAAAAATGAATTATTGCTTCTGATACCTGTTTTGTTCGTAGTATCTTCAAACAACGTTAAACGTGATACCTGACTTTCTGATGAATGAGGAACATCGTTTAATTTCTTGTTTCTGCGTTTGTAGGCAGGCTCTTTTTCAAGGTCGCGAATCCCACCAGGAGAATTAATGGTAACGTTTAAGTTCTTTAATTCTTTGATGCGTTGGATATGCTGTTCAATACGTAATTCCTGCTCTTCCATATTCAAGGTTGGAGTTTCATCCATATCTTCCGCTACAGGTAATTCAAAATGAATATCGGCTGTTATGGAAGGAACGTCCTCATCTTTGGTAATTGCATCCTGCACGCGGTTTTTGATTTCTTCATCTTCCGTTTCAAAAGTAATTTGAGATTGAAGGTCAAACGTTTCCTCTTCTTCAATTTTCAACTCAAAACGAATTTCTTCTTCTTGCGGAACAATTGGTTCAGGAGCTATAGGCTCAGGAATAATCTCTGCAACGGGTTCAGGAGTTATTTCAGCGATAGGTTCTTGTGTTGGTTTTACTTCAGGCTTCGGTTCGTCCAGTAGGTGGGAAATCACCATTTCCGGTTTGCGGGGTTGCTCATACAATACATGTTTGGTACGCTGTTCTGTATGTGAGTGTACAATAATATTTTCGCGGGTTTCAAATCCGGTGGCAATTAAGGTGACTGCAATTTTATCACCCAATGTTTCATCAAATGAGGTTCCGAAGATAACATCTGCTGTTAAGCCTGCTTCATCCTGAATGTATGATGAAATCAATTCTACTTCATCCATTAATACTTCTTGTGTTCCGGATGAGATATTTAACAAGATGTTCTTGGCACCTACAATCTGATTATCGTTCAGTAAGGGAGAAGCCAATGCGGCTTTCACGGCATCAATTGCCCTGTTCTCACCATCTGCACTTGCCGATCCCATCAAGGCAACACCACTGTTACTCATAACCGTTTTAACGTCTTCAAAATCCACATTAATGTATCCGGTATCTGTAATCAGTTCGGCAATTCCTTTCGCTGCAGTTGTCAAGATATCATTTGCATGGCTGAATGCCTGACGCAATGGTAAGTTACCATACATCTCTTTGATCTTATCATTACTGATAATGAGCAAACAGTCAACACTTTTTTTCAATTGCTCAATACCTTCGTCAGCATGGTTCTTACGTTTTTTTCCTTCAAAAGTAAAAGGAGTAGTTACAATCCCAACGGTAAGTATATCCAACTCCTTTGCCGTTTTGGCAATGATAGGAGCAGCACCGGTTCCGGTTCCACCACCCATACCTGCTGTAATGAAAAGCATCTTCGTATTTACACCCAATACTTCAATCACATCTTCGATGGCTTCCATGGCGGCTTTCTTGCCTACTTCCGGATTGGAACCTGCTCCAAGTCCGGCAGTAAGACCTGTCCCTAACTGAATTTTATTCGGAATAGCGCTGGCTTCCAATACCTGTAAATCGGTATTGCAAATCACAAAGTCTACTCCCTTTATTCCTTGAGCATACATGTGATTAACGGCATTTCCTCCTCCACCGCCTACACCAAGCACTTTAATGATGCTTGATTTGTCTTTAGGCAAGTCGAATTTTAATCTTGTTTCCATAATTTAGTTTTTTAGTTCATGGTTCACAGTTCATAGATCATAGTTTTTGCTATGAACTGTGAACCATCCACTGTGAACGGATTGCTTAAAAATCTTTCATATCATCATCGTTCAACCATGCTTTTCCCTTTTCCAACCATTTGGAAAGGAATCCGCTTTTTTGTGCATCTATCGTTGCTGATGTTTCTTCTTCTTGTGTTGATTCTACAGATACTTCTTCTTCGCCATTCAGCCCTTTTATTACTAGTCCAACACCTGTTGCATACATCGGACTTTTAATTTCTTCCACAATGGTTTTAGAAATGTGTTCGTTAGGATAACCAATGCGGGTATCAATACCGGTAACAAACTCAACCAGTTTGTCGAGATGTTTTAATTGTGAACCACCACCTGTGATAACAATACCGGCATTCAGTTTACGCTCTAATCCGGAACTTTTGATTTCGTACAATACAGACTCAAAAATTTCTTCTACACGAGCCTGAATTACCATCGCTAAATTTTTGATGGATACTTCTTTTGGAGGACGTCCATGGAATCCGGGGATACACACGATTTCGTTCTCTTTATTTTCGTCAGCCAAAGCTGAACCGAATTTCAGTTTCAATAACTCAGCCTGATTGCGCAATACCTGGCATCCATCCACGATATCATCCGTAATGATGTTACCACCAAAAGGAATAACCGCAGTATGACGTATCATACCATTTTTGAAAATGGCAACATCCGTTGTTCCTCCACCTACATCAACCAAACACACACCGGCTTCCATTTCTTCAGGAGTTAATACTGCATCCGAAGAGGAGAGTGGTTCCAGAATCAAATCTGCAACTTCCAGTCCGGCACGATTTACACTTTTGTAAATATTTTTAATGGCATCAACATGACCGGTAATGATGTGAAAATTACCCGACAAGCGAACACCGGCAATTCCTACCGGATCAGTTACATCGCTAAAATCATCTACTGAATATTCCTGTGGAATGACATGAATAATTTTATCGCCCGGAGGTAAAGCGAGATTATAGGTATCCATGATGAGACGCTCTACATCATTTTTGGTAATTTCTTCTTCGTTTTGTGGACGGGCAATTGAGTTGCGGTGTTGCAAACTTTTAATATGCTGCCCCGCAATACCTACGTGTACTGAGTTAATTTCGATACGGATTTTGCCATTAGCCATACTTTGCTTGGCCATTTCAACAGCCTCGCGAATGGACTTTACGGTTTTATCGATATTACGTACCTCACCACGGATAACGCCCAACGAATCTGCTTTTCCCATTCCCAGGATTTCAACTTTTCCGTGTTCGTTTTTGGCACCAACAATGGCACACACTTTTGTGGTTCCAATATCAAGTCCTACTATAACTTTTTTGATATCACTCATATCAATACATTTATTTTTTCGTACAAACTATTTGATTCTTATACTTCAAATTGATGGTGCTGTATTTTTCCCATCCTACCCGGCTTAAACCTTCTTTATAAAACAGCAACAACTTTTCGAACTTTTCTTCCATGTCTTCACCCGTTCCGAAGACGATTGTATGGTCGCCAACTTTAGGGATAAGCATGAATTCACTTTCTGCTGTAACAAATATCTGTTCAATCTGTGCCTTCCAGAAGGCATCTTTATCAACATATGTGGCTATCTTGTGAAGTTCGCTTCCCACCAAAGTATGCATGGTATCACGTGCTTTATACTCTTCAAACAGGTTTCCGCTGGCTATGGGAACATGTGCCGTAAAGGCCTGTGACACGGGCATTTTTCGGCCTTCTTCATCAATGTAATAGCTGCTTCCATCGGCCTTCAATAAGCGTAGGATAGGTCTGCGTTGTTCGATGTTGATTTGAAGTTCACCGTTCATATCTGTGAACACCTGAGAGGTTTTTATGAAGTCGTTGTGGTTAAGTTTTGTTTCGATGAGCGGAATATTGAGTTCCATGATTTTCTTCCCAATAATTGCCTTCTCATTACCCAAGGGGGTTATGGTGGTCAGGACCATATCGCGGTCTATAAATAACAATTCGTTTTTCGGAAAGATTGAAACACTAATTTTTTTACACCTGATAGCGTCTTCTTGTTTATTCACAAAAGCCAACGAAACCACCACAGCGGAAATCATCAATACCCATAAGGTAATGATTCCGATTCGGGTTAATTGTTTCACTAATTTTTGTTTATCTATAGCCATTGGGATGGTGTTATGTTAATCAGGTATTTTTACGATTTAGATATTTTTTCGAAATTCGAAATTTGATATTTCACGCTGACTTAAATTGTTCTCTCAAAGGTTCAACCAATTGATCAATATCTCCTGCACCTAAGGTTAGCAAGACTTCAGGTTGTTGCTGTTTCATGAGGTCAACTGCTTCCGCTTTACTGCATACTATTTTGTTTGATGAAGTCATCTTATCAAAAATGATTTTAGAGGTGACTCCTTCCATGGGTAATTCACGCGCGGGATAAATGTCGAGGAGCAGTACGTTATCAAGCAGCGATAAACTTTCTGCAAAACCATCAACAAAGTCTCGCGTTCTGCTAAACAAGTGAGGTTGAAAAGCAGCTACAATTTTTTTGTTGGGATACATATTTTTTACCGAGGAAATAATGGCTCGCAATTCTTCAGGGTGATGAGCATAATCATCAATGTAAACGAAGTCCGGTCGTTTAATGATGTATTCAAAACGTCTTTTTACACCTTTAAAAGAGGCAAGTGCTGCTTTTAATTCATCCTCAGACACCCCGGCCAATAAAGAAGCAGCTGATGCCGCAACGGCATTTTCAACATTATGTAATCCCGGAATACCCAGTACCAGATTGTTGAGAACACGTTCTCCGAAAGTAAGGTCAAAGGAATATTCATCTCCGGTAATCTTTATGTTGCTTGCGTATGCATCCGCTTTTTCTGTAACAGAGTATGTGAAAAAAGGTCTCTTCAAATCGGCTATGATATCCAGTCCCTTTTTAACAATGAGGGTACCATCATCCTTGCATTGGGATGCATAAGCTAAAAATGATTTCTTCAACTCATTATGTTCACCATAAATATCCAGGTGATCAGCATCGGTTGAGGTAATAATGGCAATAAATGGATGCAAGGTCAAAAAGGAACGATCAAACTCATCAGCTTCCACAACCATGTACCGGGTTTCAGTATTCAGTTTGTTGTTGGTTGTTTTAGGGTTGCTGCTGGCAGCTGCTCCTAATTGCGGACTTCCATATGGAGACTGTCGACTATCTACTTCCGGTTTATGCAAAAGGAGGTTGGTTTGGTAATTACTTGAAATACCCCCCAGAAAAGCTGCGCAATCAACCGAACTTTGTTTTAAGATATGTGCAATAAGGGTAGAGGTGGTTGTTTTTCCATGCGTTCCGGCAACACCTATTGTTTGGTAAACATCTGTAATAACACCCAATACCTGTGAACGTTTCAGGATTGTGAAATCATTTTCTTTCAACCAATTCCATTCTTCATGGTCTTTCGGAATAGCCGGAGTCAACACCACAAGGCAAGACTCTCGAATCAATCCGAAATCCCCAATCCGGGATCCAAAATCTTCATAGTGAATTTGAATTCCTTCGGCAACAAGTTCTTTGGTTAGTGACGTTTCCGTTTTATCGTAACCCATCACCGTGATACCCATCGAATGGAAGTAGCGCGCAATGGCACTCATGCCGATACCGCCAATCCCTAAAAAATACGCTTGTTGTATATCCTTAAAATTCATTTCAATTATATTTACTCATTTCTCTACTTACTCATCCACTCATTTCTTCTATTCCAACAACCTCAATGCCTCATCTACAATAAGCTTAGCCGCATTCGGCATCGCAAACGTTGCAATATTGTTTTTGAGTTGAGCTTGTTTCATTTCACTTTGAGCAAGTTTGATTACTTCATCAATCAGCACTTCTTTGGCGTCACTGTCTTTTACCAAAATGGCCGCTTCATTGTTTACCAATGCCATCGCATTTTTAGTTTGATGGTCTTCAGCAACATTCGGAGAAGGAACCAGTATTACTGGTTTCTGTACTTGTGCCAGCTCTGCAATGGATAAAGCTCCTGCCCTTGAAATCACAATATCAGCCGCGGCATACGCAAGATCCATTTCATAAATGAAAGTGTAGGGTTTAATCGTCCCTGACTTTTTAGCATCTGCTTGTGTGAAGTTTTTTCCGGTTTGCCAGATGATTTGTAATCCGGCTTCATCCAGCTTTTGTATTCCCTCATTAATACTTTGATTGATGGTGCGTGCACCTAAACTTCCTCCGATAACCAGAATTGTCTTTTTTGCGGAATTGAGTTCAAAAAAGCTGATTGCTTCAGCACGTTTACCGTTCACATTCATCAAGTCCTTTCGAATAGGGTTTCCCACTTTTACGATTTTCCGTTCGGGGAAAAAACGATTCATTCTATCATAGGCCACACAAATGGTGTCTACTCTATTCTTTAATATTTTGTTGGTGATGCCGGCATAAGAATTTTGCTCGTGTATGACTGATGGAATTTTTTTCATGGTTGCTGCCCACATCATAGCACCGCTCGCGTAGCCACCAAATCCAATAGCTATATCGGGTTTGAACTCATTTAAGATTCCAAGCGATTTACTCACAGCACTTATCACTTTCACCGGAAACAATAGATTTTTTAAACTCAGACTGCGTTGCAATCCGCTAATCCAGAGGCCAACAATTTTATATCCGGCTTTTGGAACTTTTTCCATTTCCATGCGGTCGCTTGCACCTACAAACAAAATATCTACATCAGGCATTCGCTTTTGCAATTCCTGTGCAACGGCTACTGCGGGGTAAATATGTCCTCCCGTTCCACCTCCGCTGATGATGACTTTTAATCGTTTACGCTCCATTTTCTACAAGGGTATTATCGGTTGTTGGAATAACTTCTTTCGGCACTTCTTCTAAATTAGGTTCGTCCTGTTCGATATAACGACTTACACTCATAATAACACCAAACGCAACAGAAGTTAGTAAAATGGAAGTTCCTCCTTTACTCACTAACGGTAAGGTTAAACCCGTTACCGGGAAAAGATTAACAGCAACGGCCATATTGATAAGTGCTTGTAGCACCAATGAAAAACTGAGTCCTACGGCTATGAGTGCTCCAAATGCTTTCGGACTTTTCAAGACCATTCGCATCGCCCGATACAAAAAGAACATGTACAAAAACAACATTATCACGGCTCCAATCATTCCATATTCTTCGGCAATGATGGCATAGATAAAATCAGAATAGGCTTCCGGTAAAAAGTTTCGCTCGGTACTATTACCTGGAAATTTACCCATGATTCCTCCACTGGCAATGGCTATTTTAGCATGGTCATTTTGGAATGTTTTATCAGGGTCTGTTTCTTTCTTACCAAAACTCTCCACACGATTTTTCCAGGTGAGCAAACGCCCCGTTCCTTTAAGTGCTTTTTCAGGAACAGCAAACAAGATCCCAAAGAGCAGTAAGCCTGCTAGGATCCCTGCACCTGCCACTCCGAATAGATGTTTCAAACTCACACGGCCAATAAACATGATAAGCATGCAGGTTGAAAATAAAACAAGTGAAGTCGATAAATTCTCTGGAGCAATGAGCACACAAATGAGTGTAATATGAATGAGAATTGGCAAGAATGATTTTTTCAAATCTTTAATCTCTTCTTGTTTTCTTGCCAGCTCTCTTGTTACAAACATAATCAGTGCAAGTTTCGCTACATCTGAAGATTGAAAGGTCAATCCAAAAAAGTTAACCCAGCGTCTGGCCCCGTTAATTTCCAATCCAAAAAACAAAGTATAAATAAGTAGCGGGTAGGTAATAAATAACAGGAGTTTGGATAACCCGATGAAATATTTGTAATGAATGGAATGCA
>JAZKGH010000121.1:3960-8116 GCA_040386055.1 Bacteroidota bacterium | reverse complement strand
CTCATGTTGGTGGATGGACAGTTGAATCGTATGAAAAAATATCAACGATTTTACTCCAAAAAATCAAAGAGTTAACCACGCAGTAAAATACAGGGGAAATTAAATATTGATAATATAAGGCTAATTAATTTAATTAGCCGATTCGTAGATTAGACTTATTGTAACGTAAATTCACGGTTAATGAAAAAAATATACACCTTACTTTTTGCTTTCGTAGGCGTTTGCCTGATTGCTAGTGCTCAATCTCAAATGGGGGAGATTAGGGGTAAATTATCAGATGCTAAAACCAAGAAACCCCTTGATTATGCGAGTGTTACTATCGAGTTGAACGGGGTGGTGAAAGCTCAGGTTCTAACGGATGATGAGGGTAATTATATTGCTAAAACCCTTCAACCGGGTTCTTACACCATTAAAGTAACTAACTTAGGCTTCCGTAACATCATTGTAAGTAATGTAAGGGTTGCCAGTGATCAGATCACCTTCGAAAACATTTCGATGGATAAAGATGACGGCCAAAAATTACCGGATGTTATTATTAAATCTAAACCGCCATTGATTAGACCTGACGGGGCCAGTGTAAAAACATTAACTGCTGATGCTGTTATGTCATTGGGTACACGTAACCTCAACGGTATTGCCAATTTAGCAGCCGGAGTTGATTCCAGAGCGGGTGGTACACCAACTTTCCGTGGAGCACGTTCGGATGGTACCGCTTATTATATTGATGGTGTGCGTGTACAAGGTAATGCCAGCACCAACATTCCTCAGAATGCAATCGATCAGATTCAGGTTATTACCGGTGGTACTCCGGCACAGTATGGTGACTTTATCGGAGGAGCCATTTCGATTACAACCAAAGCACCAACTAAAAACTGGCAAAGAAGTTTTGAATACCAAACCTCGTCTCCATTCACTAAATACCTTGACAATACTCAATACAACGAGTTACAAATGGGTGTTTCAGGGCCGATTAAAATCTTGAACGCAAACAGAGATAATGAACGCGTATTGTTGGGCTTTTCATTATATGGGAGTGCAGTTTATTCAAGGGATAGCCGTTTGTCGGCAACCGACTTGTATAAAGTAAAAGACGACAAGTTGAAACAAATAGAAGAAAACCCGCTTGTTCCGCAACAAGGCGGTGGATTTATTCCTGCAGGTGAATACTTAACCAAAGCAGATTTTGAAAAAGTAGACTATCGTTTAAACTCAAATGGTTACCGTTTTAATATCCAGGGTAACTTTAACTACCAACCTGCAAGTAATATCAATGTGAGATTAGGATACCAGGCAGAGTATGGAGATGGAAAACGATACAGTTATTCAAACTCATTAATGAACTATGATAACAATGCCAATCAGCTTGATTTTACTATACGCCCGTATATTCAATTTACACAAAATTTTGGTAAAAAAGCGGAAGGTGCAGATGCAAAAAAATCGGTAATTACCAATGCCTTCTATACTGTGCGTTTATCGTATGAAAGAAGATATACTGAAATATACGATCCAAATCACAAAGATAATATCTTCAATTATGGATTTGTGGGAACATTTGACAAATACCAAATGACAGCCTTTCAAAGGGTAAATGTTGGATTTAATGATTCAGCTGTTGTATACAAATTGGATAATGGCAGGGAGTTACGTTTATCACAATCTTTCTATAAAGAAGCAGGTGTTATTGATACGGCATTGGTATATAATCAGGCAGATATCAATCGAATTAAAGGAAATTACACACGTTCCATTTATGACTACTACAATACTACAGGCCGTTCGGTGAGCAGTATTAGTCAACTTAGAGGTTTAGGAGGTATTGCCAACGGTGATGAGCCGAATGGTGTGTATTCTAACTTATGGACAAGTCCTGGAAGAGTTCAAGTTGGTTATCAAAAGTTCATGAATGAGACTTATGCCTTATATGTAATGAGTGAGGCCAGCGTTGCACCAAGTAGAAATCCTAAATCAAAACACGATTTACAATTCGGATTTACATACGAACAACAATTTCAAAGATCATTCTCCATTTCAGCAGGAGGTTTATGGGGGTTAATGCGCCAATTGGTGAATGCTCAATTCTCAGGATATGATTCAACCAACGCACATGCCGATTTTGATGCCAACGGAGTATTTCAGGATACCGTTCGTTTTGACCGCAGAATTATTGCAGAATCACAAAAGACCTTTGACAAAAATCTAAGAGAAAAACTAATAGCTGCGGGTGCAAAAGATGCTAATGGTAACCCAATTACTCAAACATCCTTACTGAATACAGATGCATACAATCCAAGCATGTATTCATTGAAAATGTTTTCTGCTGATGAGTTGTTAAATGATGGTAATTCATTTGTATCCTATTACGGTTATTCACATACAGGTGAGCGTGTAAGCGGAAAACCAAGTATCGAAAAGTTTATTAATGACCCGGCTAACCGTACATTAGGCGCTTACCAGCCGGTATACATGGCTGCATGGTTCCAGGATAAGTTTGTATTTAAAGATTTGATTGTTCGTTTAGGTGTGCGTATGGAACGTTTTGATGCGAACCAATTGGTATTGAAAGATCCGTATTCACTTGCTCCAACCTATTCGGCAGGAGATGTGAGAAGAGGTAGCCTGAACTTAAATGCAAGTGATATTCCTTCGAACATCGGTGATGATTACACTGTTTATGTTAACAATGAAGATCCAAACACCCCGGGCTTAAAAGTTTCGGGATTCCGTAAGGGTAACGATTGGTATGATAAAAGTGGTAACCCTGTTTCAGATCCGACAGCTTTGTACAAACAGTCGGCTTTAGAAGGTGCTCCTATTAACAGAAATACTCCATACCTGGTAAATGCGGCTCAGAAAGAACCTACTGCATCTTCATTTAAAGATTATGCTCCTGATGTAAAATTCTTGCCACGTATCTGGTTCTCATTCCCTATTTCAACTACTTCACAGTTCTTTGGAACATATGATGTTTTGGCACAAAGACCAACACAAGCTAATATTGCTCAGATTGACGATTATTTCTACATGAGAAACAGATTGTCGGGTATTATCGCTAATCCTGATTTAAAAATGACTCAGGTAACTGATTACCAAATTGGATTCCGTCAACAAATCGGTATGGATGCAAGTTTAGGTATCGTTGCATCATATAGAGAGTACAGAAACTTGATTCAGCAATATCGTTATGTACAAGCATGGCCGTATGATTATACTACATATGGAAATATCGACTTTTCAACTGTTAAATCAATTCAATTGGAGTATGAGTTAAGAGAGTTGGGTAATATCAATATCTCTGCAAATTATATGCTTCAGTTTGCAAACGGTACAGGTTCAAATGCTGATCAAACAGCTTCATTAATTCAAGCCGGTACACCAAATCAACGTACCATTTTCCCGCTTGATTATGATGTGCGCCATACCTTAAAGGGAACTTTTGACTTCCACTACAAAGATGGTAAAGAGTATGATGGTCCTGTAGTTGGTGGTAAAAAGATTTTTGCTAACGCGGGTTTCAACTTGATTTTCAACTTATCATCGGGAAGACCCTATACTCAAACAACCAATCCGGTTCCTGAGGTTCAATCAGGCGTAGTAGCACGTGCTCAGGTTAAAGGAACAATCAACGGATCGAACCTACCATCTCAGTTCTATTCAGATTTGAACATTGATAAAAACTTCTTTATCCGTAGCGAAAGCCTTACCGGTAAAACAACTATGTATAGACTGAGATTGTTCATGTCGGTTCAGAACTTATTCAATAATATCAATGTACTGAGCGTATTCAGATACACAGGTTCTGCTTACGATGATGGATTTATTACATCAACTTATGCTGAATCTCAAATCAGATCTGCAACCAATGCACAATCGTTGGTTGACTTATACAATGTAAGGGTGGTTGATCCGGGAAGGTTCGCATTGCCACGCTTAACCAGAATTGGTGTTGCATTGTATTTCTAACAAATAATTTTATTAATCATGACACGCATATACACACAACGTTTTTTCAAATTATTAGGCCTATCGGGTTTATTGTTTGTAGCAACGCAAACGTCCACAGCTAAAGAAAATTTGGGTAAAGCTCCCGTTGATGAGAGACCTAATAATTATGACTTACGCTTGAAATCCGCAGGTTGTGCTGCTGCTACTGCAC
>JAZKGH010000121.1:0-3950 GCA_040386055.1 Bacteroidota bacterium | reverse complement strand
CGCGACTTAGATGTAAACAACGTAAGAACCACCATTTTGAATGGAGGGGATATGTGGTGGAATTTAAGTAACGCTCGTTATGAAGTGCCTAAAGTTCAGGCAGGTCAGGTATCCAAACACTCATTGTTTTCAGGAGCCTTGTGGATTGGTGGAGTAACCAACGGAAATTTACGCATTGCAGCACAAACATATCGTCAAAGCGGTAATGACTTTTTCCCGGGAGCACTTACCGTGGGAACAGCTTCCGTTTCAGAAGCAAGTTGTAAGGCTTATGATAAAATCTGGAAAGTAACACTTACCGAAATAGATGCTTTTAGGAAAAACCCGGGTAATTGGGCCAGTCCATCAGGTGATATATCTATTTGGCCTTGTATGGGTAATGTTGCGATTGGAGAATCCAAATATCTTGCACCGTTTGTTGATGCAAACGGTAATGGTGAGTATGAACCTTATTTGGGAGACTACCCATCTTTTGACCAAAATAATGAAAAGAATATTCCTGATATGATGTTGTTTGTTTTATCTAACGATAAAGGAAATATTCACTCGGAGACACAAGGTTTACCTATTGGTTTGGAACTTCAAACACAAGCTTTTGCCTATTCAACCAATGATGAGGTAAATAATATGACGTTTTATAGAACCACTATTATCAATAGAGGTAGCGAAACAATTGATAGTTGCGTTTTCGGACAATGGGTTGATCCGGATTTAGGTAACTACAATGATGATTACGTTGAGTGTGATGTTAAACGTAATTTGGGTATCTGTTACAATGGTGATGATAATGATGAGGGTATTCTAGGTTATGGTTTAAATCCACCAAGTGTTGGGGTGAATTTTTTTCAGGGACCAAAACGTCCTGATGGAACCGAAATTGGGTTGACGAAATTTATTTATTATAACAATGACTTTTCAAATGTTGGAAATCCATCTCGTCCTGAGCATTATTGGGGATACCTGAATGGTAAATGGAAAGATGGTACAAACATTACATACGGAGGTAATGGTAAAGGTGGAGCAGACACCGCCAGTTATATGTTCCCGGGTAGTACCGATCCTGCCGGAAGACAATTGTGGAATGAACGCAGTTCACAAAATCAACCAAGTGATAGACGTTTCCTACAAACAGCCGGTTCTTTTAGTCTAAGGCCGGGTGCTGTAAACCGAGTTACTATTGGTGTTGTTTGGGCAAAAGCTTCCAGTGGTGGAGCAACAGGCTCTTTCAACTTACTGAAAGAAGCCAGTGATAAAGCGTTTATTTTGTTTAAGAATAACTTTAACCTGATTACGGGTCCTGAGGCTCCGATTCTTGCTATCAGAGAATTAAACCGCAACCTTATTGTAACCTTAACTCAAACAGAAGTTATTGAAAACTTTGTGGATTCGTTTGCCGGTCCTTGTGCAGATAAAACGCTTTATAAATTCCAGGGGTATCAAATATTCCAGTTAAAAACAGCAAGTATACCAAGTGATATTTATGATCAGGAACAAGCCAGACTTGTTGCTCAATTTGATGTAAAAGATGGTAACGGTCGTTTGGTGAATACCATTTTTAGCCCTGAGTTGGAAGAAAATGTAAAAAGAATTATGGTTACGGGTGCTGATGAAGGAATTAAACACAGTTTCCAAATTACCAAAGATTTATTTGAAACAGGTTCAGATCAAACGTTGGTGAACTATAAAAACTACCACTATGTAATTATTGCTTATGGAGCAGCTACTAATTGTTCTGGAGCTCCTATACAATACTTGCCGGGTAGAAAAACGACAAGCCGTAATGAGCTGTCAGTATATACTGTAACACCACATGATCCAACATTGAAAAATAATGGAACGCAGGTAAATGCAACCTATGGTGATGGCTTAGCAGTGACACAAATTGAAGGTTTAGGAAATGGTGGAACCGCAGTTGAGTTATCGACAGAAACCATTAAAGAGATAATTTCAGCTCCTTATTATGCAAAGAATAGAACATATGTACCAGGTTTCGGACCTGTAAATGTGAAAGTAATTGATCCGTTAAAATTACCTGATGGAGATTTTATCTTATATATGAGGGACACTGTTGTAGGTTCTATAAAGACCGATACATTGTCTGCAAAATCAACTTACTGGTATTTGAGTTTTAATGGCGAAGTGAAAAGAGGGACTTCAAACATCTTGAAACCATATGAACAATTGTTTCCGGAGTGGGGAATATCAGTTGACATCAGACAGCCAATTTTGCCGGGTAATACCGGAGATTTGGATGACCAGAGTAATGGTTACATTACATCATCTGTAAAATGGAGCAATGTTGCACAACAATGGCTTTCCAATATTGTAGATGATGATCCTATTTTCTCTAATATACCTTATGCACAGGGATTAACATTGGCTCCTCAGTTTAACTGGATTCGTTCGGGTAACTCAGGAACTCCTGACTTTACTAATCCTGAAATTAATGACTTTGCTATTGCAAAAGTTCCATTGGATCCTCGTAAAGCATATGCTAAAATTATTGATGGAACATGGTCACCATATGCACTGGCTTCTCGCTGGAGAACACAATTGACGGTGAAAATGCCAACATTTGGTCCGGCTTGGGATAATGGTACATATGCTGCTATGGGCCCTGGGGCTGCATCTTTGGATAATCCATTGTCAGATTTGTTTAGTGTGAAAGTGGTTCTAACTGCTGATAAATCACTTTGGACAAGATGTGTGGTATTAGAGGCAGGAGAAAACCCTGCATTCAACTTCGGTGGAGCTGATAAAATGGATTACAGAAGAGCACCTTCGGTTGATAAAAATGGTAAACCGGGAGATGGTGTTGTATCTAGTGATTCGGAAGATGCTGATTATATTTCAGCTATGGGTATGGGTTGGTTCCCGGGTTATGCAATTAATCAGGAAACAGGTGAGCGTTTGAATATTATGTTCGCTGAAGATTCATCATTACCGGGTGAAAATGGTAACGATATGATTTGGAATCCTACGTCATCAATCATTAATAATGCAGGAAGACCATTATTCGGTGGGAAACACCATATTTATATCATGGGAACAAAAGACCTTGCATTCGGAAGCGGTGGATCTGCTATCAGATATAAAGGACCTCGGTATGATGGTGGTGCCAGTTATCGTGATAAATTGGATCCTAATGGACCATCGTCACCTGCCTTTACAATTAGAAAACGTCAGGTTTTCGCGCAAGCCTTATGGGTAACGATGCCTGTATTAGGCCCTGGTTACCAATTAAGAACTGCTGAAGAAGGAATCATTCCAAGTGAAGTAACATATGATATTAAAGTTAAACGTCCTTATGCAAGTTACTCTATTGATGGTGCTACCGTAAACGATAGTATGCCTTATTTTACATTCAGTACAAAAGGATTTGCACCAACCATCTCAAAAGAGATTGGTAAAAAAGCACTCGATAAAGTAAATATCGTTCCAAATCCATACTATGCTTATTCTCAATACGAGGATCCGGGTAATCAGTTGGAAAATAGAGTACGCATAGTAAACTTGCCACCACGTTGTGAAATCAGAATCTTTACTATGGATGGAGTTTTGGTTAGAACAATTCGTAAGGATGATGAAAATTCGGCATATACTGAGTGGGATTTGAAAAACAATGCGAAAGTTCCAATTTCAAGTGGTGTATACCTTATCCATATCAAAGCAACAGACTTTGGTGAAGAACGAATTATTAAATGGTTTGGTGTGATGCGTCCGGTTGACTTTGATACATTCTAATAAAGAAACGATCTCGGGGTGCATGGTAATGCACCCCTATTTAAATAACGAGTTGAAAAAGTAAGTATATGAAAAAGTATTACCTCTTACCTGTCTTTTTTCTTTATGCAGCAGCGCTAAATGCCCAAACTAATACATTCCCTACAAGTGGAAATGTGGGGATAGGGACAACTAGTCCGACTGAGAAACTGGATGTATCTGGCAAC
>JAZKGH010000120.1:0-12243 GCA_040386055.1 Bacteroidota bacterium | reverse complement strand
ATTGGTGGGGCAAAATCCGGAATTAATTTCGATCCTGCAGATCCTCGCAAAAAGGGTGTATTGGAGCGTTGGTATAAAGCTGTGATGCCGTTACTGAAAACATATTACGGTACGGGTGGTGATTTAAATGTGGATGAGATTCACGAAGTTATTCCAATCACCGAATCATATGGTTTGCAACATCCTCAGGAAGGAACCGTTGTAGGACATTACAAACCTACGCCTGAGGTAAAAGACAGAATGATTAAAAACCTTCGGGAAGGTGTTTCCAAAAAATTGGATGATGCCCGTTTCTCACCGGATGTAACCAAACACTATGTGGTAGCGGATATGATCACAGGTTGGGGTGTTGCCGAAGCAGTTCGTCATTTCTACGATTTTTGGGGTCCTAATTTTGCGTACAAACGTTGCATTATTCAGGGATGGGGTAACGTAGCAGCAGCAGCGGCTTATTACCTTTCACAAATGAATGTGCTTGTTGTGGGAATCATTGATCGCGAAGGTGGTTTGGTTGATCCTAAAGGATTTTCAAAAGAACAGATCAAACAATTATTCATCGAACGTGATGGTAATAAGTTATCAAAAGATACATGTAAGAAAATGGGATTGGACTTTATCAACTATGATGAGTTAAATCAAAAAATATGGAACGTAGGAGCTGACATATTTATTCCGGCAGCAGCATCACGCATGCTCACACAAGAACAATTGGATACAATGGTAGCAAATGATCTGGAAGTGATTTCATGCGGAGCAAATGTGCCTTTTGCAGATAAAGAAATTTTCATGGGACCAATAGGTAACAGTGCCGATGATCAGGTAGCTGTTATACCGGATTTTATTGCTAACTGCGGAATGGCCCGCACATTTGCCTACTGCATGAGCGAAGGATTTGAATTGAATGATGAAGCTATTTTCAAAGATTCATCCGTAACCATCCGTCAGGCATTAATGCGCTTAAACCAGTTCAATCCCAAACGTACAGGTCTCCTCAAAAAAGGATTGGAGATGAGTATGGTTAATTTGGTGAAGTAGTTATTAGTTAATCAGTTAATAATGTTGACTGGTTACATCATAAATATAGCTTAGGGTTTAAACCCTAAGCTATATTTATGATGATGGATTATATTGCAATATAAAATGAGTATCCAGGCTTTAAAGAACTATCTCAAAATTAAATCAGATCTATATAAACAGCTTGCAGCTAAAGGCCAATAGCCAATAGCCAACAGTCAATAGCCAAAATATGCAATTCGAAAATACATTAGCTTTCGCTCAGCAGTTGGATAAACAAGATCCGCTGGCACGATTCAGAAACGAATTTCACCTCCTGCAAAAGGATGGTAAACCTGCCGTTTATTTATGCGGAAATTCATTAGGGTTACAACCTAAAAATGTACGCGCAGCCATCGATCAGGAATTGAAGGATTGGGCGGAGTTGGGAGTAGAAGGGCACTTTGACGGTAAAAATCCGTGGATGTATTACCATCATTTTTTAACCGAAAAGGCAGCAAGAGTTGTAGGTGCAAAACCAGGTGAAGTTGTTATCATGAATAACCTCACTGCAAATCTGCATTTGATGATGGTGAGCTTTTACCGTCCAACTAAAACACGTAACAAAATCATGATGGAAGTGTCTGCTTTCCCTAGCGACCAATATGCCATGGAAACACAAGCTCGTTTTCATGGATTTAACCCCGATGATACTATTATTGAATTGAAGCCACGCGAAGGTGAATACACCTTGCGTACTGAAGATATTATTGCAACCATTAATGCTAATAAAGATGAGTTAGCCATAGTAATGATGGGAGGAGTAAACTATTATACCGGACAAGCATTCGACATGGCAGCCATAACCAAAGCAGCACATGCAGTGGGAGCAACAGTTGGTTTTGATTGTGCCCACGCAGCCGGAAATTTGCGTTTGCAATTGCATGATTGGGATGTTGATTTTGCCGTATGGTGTACCTATAAATATTTGAATTCAGGTCCGGGTGGAACAAGTGGTGTGTTTGTTCATGAGCGTCATGGAAAGAATCCGGAACTGGTGCGTTTTGCCGGTTGGTGGGGACATGATGAGAAGGAACGTTTCCAAATGAAAAAGGGATTCAAACCAATGGAAGGTGCGGCAGGATGGCAATTGAGCAATGCGCAAATTTTCCCCATGGCCATTCACAAAGCATCATTGGAATTATTTGACGAAGCGGGTATCGAAAACCTTCGCGCAAAGAGTGAAAAATTAACAGGATTTCTTGAGTTTATATTGAATGATGTTAATGGCAGCCTGAGCGGAGTCGAAGGCAAACATTTCACAATTATTACTCCAAAGACCCCAGCCGACAGGGGTTGCCAGCTTTCCATTATCGTAAAAGAAAACGGCAAAAAACTATTCGACTTCTTAAACGAAAATGGTATCATGCCTGATTGGCGCGAACCGGATGTGATTCGTATGAGTCCCGTGCCGATGTACAATTCGTTTGAAGATGTATACCGTATTGGAGAAGCATTGAAACAATATTTTAAATAGCAGCGATTCATTTTTAATTAGCGAAATCTGCGCTTTAATAAAAAGATAATGACACAAAGAATTACGATTGTAGGTGGTGGCCTTTCAGGAAGTTTGTTAGCTATTTATATGGCCAAGCGCGGCTTTGAAGTCAACTTGTTTGAACGCAGGCCGGATATGCGTAAAGCAAGCATCTATCAGGGAAGATCCATCAATCTTGCATTGAGCACACGTGGTTTACATGCGTTATCCAAGATCGGTTTGGAAGCGGAGATCTTAGCAGATGCTATTCCGATGTACGGACGCATGATGCATAGTAGAACAGGTGAGCTTTCATACCATGCATATGGCAAAGATGGGCAAGCCATTAATTCTGTTTCGCGTGGAAGATTGAATGTAAAGCTGATTGAACTGGCTGATGAGTTTCCGAACATCACGCTGCATTTTAATTCAAGATGCATAGATGTGGATATTGATAAAAGCATTGCCACGTTTGAGCTGGAAGACGGATCTCACAAAACAGTGCAAAGCGATCGGATCATCGGAACGGATGGTGCATTTGCAGCAACCCGCGGCAAGTTGCAGGTGAGTGATCGGTTCAATTATTCACAACAATATTTGCATGTAGGCTATAAAGAACTGGCTATTCCTGCGGGAGCAAACGGAGCATTCCTGATGGAGAAAAATGCTTTACATATCTGGCCACGCGGGTCTTTTATGATGATTGCATTGCCGAACCCTACAGGTGATTTTACGTGTACATTATTTGTGCCTCACGAAAAATTCGATAGTGTAAAAACCGATGCGGATATCAAAAGATTTTTTGAAGAAGAATTTGCGGATGCGATGCCCATGATGCCAACCTTATTGGAAGATTACAAACAAAATCCGGTTGGTAGTTTGGTTACCGTTAAGTGTTATCCATGGGTGAAAGACGATAAGCTGGCGTTGATGGGAGATGCGGCACATGCGGTTGTTCCGTTCTACGGACAAGGAATGAATTGCAGTTTTGAAGACGTAGTGGTGTTTGATGCTATGGTTGAGAAATATGGTGAGGATTGGAAAACAATTTTTGACGAATACCAGAAAGAACGAAAACCTAATGCAGATGCCATAGCCGATTTAGCGGTTCAGAACTATTATGAAATGGCTGATAAAGTTGGCGATAAACATTTCTTACATAAAAAACATATCGAACACGATTTAGCAGATTTATATCCTGATAAATTTAAGTCGCAGTATGAGTTGACCACATTCAGTTTGACCGGATATAAATATGCACTGGACCAAGGTCGCAAAAATGATGTATTACTCGAAAAGATTATTGCGGATGGAGCAGAGGATAAAATAAAAGATCCTGCATACATGGATCAATTGTGGCCATTGCTTCAATAGAAATATATTTGTTAGATAGTATAAAAAGCCGCTCAGGATAAATAGAGCGGCTTTTTGTTTTACAATGATTGCAGTCAACAGGCTAGATTGGATAGGCATTGTGGTCTTTGTGCTTCCTTTGGTTCTTTGTGGTTAAATTCAACTGTGATTATAAAGTCAGTGTAAATCGTTACATATATTATTCTAAAAGCAGATGGTCTTTTTTGTTTTATAATTCAGGTAATTGTTGCAACTTTATTTTCTAATCCTATAGGTATGAAAAAATACGTTGCTCTGTTCCTTATCGCATTCAGGTTATCGGTTACAGCTCAAACCAATTACCAGTTACCACCCTCCGAAATTCTTGCATTAGCGGATGTTAAAACGCCCCCGCAAAACATCATCAGCAAAAACAACACATATTTGATGATGCTGGAAAGGCCATTGTATAAATCAGTGGAAGAGCTTGCAGAACCAGAGTTGAAACTGGGAGGATTAAGAATGAATCCATTGAACTTTAATGTATCACGCAGTACGTATTACACCAGTATGGTGATTCAAAAAATAAGTGATGGTAAACCTATCACACTTCATCATTTACCAAGTCCTCTCAAAGCGCAATACATTCAGTTTTCTCCCAACGAAACATATTGTTCATTTGTGCAGGTGGGAAAAGCAACCTTAAGTTTATGGATTATCAATCTCGCAACTGGTGACGCCTCAGAATTGATAGCGGAAGGCCTTAATGCCACCATGGGCGGACCATATGGTTGGAGTAATGATGAAGTATTTATTTATTTTAAATCCAAAGGAAACAAACAACGATTAGAGGTAGCAACAGAATTACCGCAAGGACCTGCAACACAGGATGCAAAGGGTACCAAAGCCCCTGCTCGCACCTATCAGGATTTGTTGCGCAACAAGCAGGATGAACGAACCTTTAATCATTACACACAATCAACGGTTCAAAAAATAGATATTTCATCAGGTAAGATAACGCAGTTACTGGGAGAGGCTGTATATTTTGGATTAGCCTATTCTCCCGATGCAAAGTATATCCTCACAGATGAGTTAACTGAGCCTTATAGTTATACTTTACCGTATTATTTGTTTGCAACCAATGTAAATATTTACACACCGGATGGAAAGTTGCTGAAACAATTTTACCAACGCGCATTACAGGATAAAACACCTATCAGTTTTGATGCAGTAGCGCCCGGTAAACGTCAGATTTCATGGCGGACAGACAAACCTTCTACATTATACTGGTGCGAAGCACCTGATGGTGGAAATCCTGCAAATGAGTCAACATTCAGAGATGAAGTATTTCAATCCGATTATCCGTTTACAGAAATACATAAGATATGTTCTATTAAGAACCGTTTTAGTTTCATCTTATTCGGAAATGATAATTTGGCTATTGTGAAAGATTTTTGGTGGAAGAACAGAAACACCAAAACCTATATCATCGACCCTTCCAAAGAAAATGCAACACCTGTGGTAATTCATGATGTATCAAGAGAGGATCTGTATGCCAATCCCGGAAACTTCCAAATGACATACAATACATACAACCGACAAGTACTTGAATTCAGTAAGGATAAACGAAAATTATATTTGGTAGGAGAGGGTTATTCTCCTGAAGGAAACAAACCGTTTATTGATGAGTTTTTACTCGATAGCAAAACAAGTAAACGGCTATGGAGGGCTGATGGTAAAACTACTTATGAACGTGTAGTAAAGATTATTGATAGTGAAAAGAAGATTGCTATCACAAGTGTCGAAAGTCCTAAGATCTATCCGAATTTGTACTTGCGGAATTACAGTAAAAAGGATAAGCCTCAACAAGTAACCTTCAACATAAACCCATATGTTTCGCTTCAAAAAATTTCCAAACAAAAAATCTTTTACAAACGCAATGATGGTGTTCAGCTTTCGGCAACATTGTTTTTGCCTGCAGAATATGATGCCAAACGCGATGGAAGGTTACCCATGTTAATGGATGCGTATCCAACCGAATACAAAGATGATAAAGCTGCCGGACAAGTGCAGGAATCACCTCATACGTTTATCAGCATAGGCTGGTATTCTCCATTGTTTTGGGTAAACAGGGGGTACGCAGTGCTGGAGGATGCACAGTTTCCTATTATCGGAAAGGGAACCACAGAACCTAATGATACTTATATTGAACAATTAGTAGCGGATGCTGAGGCTGCAATCAAAGCAGTGGATAGTATGGGTGTTGTTGATCCAAAAAGATGTGCTGTAATGGGGCATTCATATGGAGCCTTCATGACAGCCAATTTACTGGCACATTCAAATTTATTCGCTGCTGGTTTGGCACGTAGCGGTGCCTATAATCGTACATTAACACCCTTTGGTTTTCAGGCAGAAGAAAGAAGTTATTGGGAAGCGCAGGATGTATATGTGAAAATGTCGCCTTTCAATTTTGCTCACAAACTCAAAACACCCATTCTACTCATTCACGGTGATGCCGATAACAACCCGGGCACGTTTACCCTGCAAAGCGAACGCTTGTTTCAGGCGATCAAGGGAAACGGAGGAACGGCACGATTAGTGTTACTGCCATACGAAAGTCACAGCTACACAGCACGTGAAAACATCTTACACATGATGTGGGAGATGGATTCGTGGTTGGATAAATATGTTAAACAGAAATAGTAACGCGTTTGTGGTTTCTCCCGATAGCTATCGGGACGCTCAACCACCGGATGAATGATCAGAAATGCACAATTATAGCAACCGTTGTCTAAGCGGAGTCGAAGACAACATAACGAATTATAACAATGAAAAAAATACTTCTAACATTCATGTTGCTCTATGCATCATCTACATTCGCACAAAAACAGATCATGCCTGATAAAACCATGATCATGCGTGTGCTCACCAATCAGCAAAAGGCTTGGAATGACGGGCGAATTGAAGATTTTATGTATGGCTACTGGCAAAGTGATTCACTTGTATTTATTGGCAAAAAAGGTATCACCAAAGGATGGATACAAACGCTTGAAAACTATAAAAAGTCGTATCCTGATAAAGCTTCTATGGGAGAGCTGGAGTTTACAATTATTTCGGTAGATCAACTCTCTAAAACCAGTGCGCACGTTGTAGGCAAATGGCATTTAAAAAGAGATGCCGCAAAAGGTGATCTGGAAGGTCATTTCACATTAGTATTCAAAAAAATAAACCAGCGCTGGGTCATTGTAAGTGACCATAGTAGCTAATTATTATAAGCCACAGATTACATAAATTTATTTCTGAATCTGGGTAATCTGTGGCCATCAATATTTCATTATTTTACAATACGGGTACGGAACCGTTTTACATCATACGCTGCAAACAATCCCAATGCATTAGGTCCTTTGATATTAGTAGGTAAATTGGCAGGTGGTGTCGAAAAAGGTCCTCCGCCATTTTCACGGTTGTTCCATGCCTGGTAGAACCTGTTTACCGTTTCATCTATGGAGCGGAAAATCATCAAGGCAGTATCATTAGGTTGTAACCGCAAAAAAGGAATTTCAAACTCATACGGAGTTTTTGAATTTCTATTGTCAAAAAGTACCTTAAACTCATTAAGTGAATCAAGCCCTTTGGTATCCTCTTCATTTTTATATCCAAAACGGAAATAGGTATATTTTACCGGAGGTCTGTTGTCTGTCGCAGTATATTTCACAGTGTATCCGGCTTCCAGAAAACCTTGTTCTTCTTTATAAACAGAAATCACCGTGTCGATCGTAAACAATGGATCAAGAATGGAACTACTGGTATATTCTTTACCGTCATGTTTAACAAGAAGGTTATACGTTTGACCTGTAACACCTACATATGGAACAGCAGCTTTATAAATCCCATCGTTTCCCGTATATGAAAACAACACGCCATTTACGGTCACAACTGCATCAGTAACCAAAGGTGTAGTCTTAGTATTTTCAAAATAAGGTACCGACTTTGTTAACCGTATAAAAGAACTATCTGTTTCGGTAGTAATAGCTCCTTCGATAACAAATTTTTCAACGTTCGGAGGGGTATCAACGTCTATGACCTCTTCACAGGAAACAAGGCCTAATCCTAATAGGATGAGAATAAAAAAATGTATGCGTTTCATGACTGATTAGAATTTAAAATTGTAAGTAACAGATGGAACAAACGTGAACAGATAGGTTTTTACCGCTTCATTTTTTCCTGTATCTGGATTTTCGCGGAAAGAAATGCTGTAAGGATTTTTATTTCCATACACATTGTAAATAGAGAATACCCAGTTACTCTCATTTTTATATACTTTACCCGGTATTTTTTTACGGCCTAATGTAAGTGAAACGTCCATCCTGTGATAAGCAGGAACGCGTGCACTGTTGCGGGCTCCATACTCAATAACTTTTTGACCTTGAAGTTCAATATAGCCAACTGCCGGAGTATAGGTATCGCCTGTTGCATAGATAAAGTTTGCAGAGACACCAACACGTTCACTTATTTCCTGACTCACAACAAATGTTAAATAGTTTCTGCGGTCAAAACGGAAATTGAACCATTCATTATTGTTCACACCTTCAACTTTACGCTCCGATTTCGATAACGTATAACTTATCCATCCTGTTGTTTTTCCACGTTGTTTTCTCACTAAAAACTCCAAACCGTATGATCTTCCTTTACCGGATAACACCTGCGATTCAACAGCTTCATTAAATTGCACATCGGCATCATCCTTCAACTCCACGGTATTATCCATCCATTTGTAGTATCCTTCAACGGATGTTTCAATAGTATTTTCCATAAAGTTTTTGAAATACCCTACTGCTACCTGATCGGCTATCTGTGGTTTAATATAATTGTCGCTTGGTGTCCAGAACTCCTGACCCACACTTGCCGCGGTAGTTTGTATCAAATGCATGTATTGATACATGCGGTTGTAAGATCCTTTTATAGAGCTGCTGGAGTTCAGTAAATAGGTAAGATTGAGTCGTGGTTCAAATCCAACATAGGTGTTGTACACTTTTCCGGAACCATAATTTACAGTATCAATAATAGGACTGGTTGTTACAAATCCATTATTCATATACGTTGGCGTTCCGTTCTGATATACTAATCCTCTTCCTTCTCCGATATTTTGAAATATTGACATACGCATTCCATATTCACCGGTTAAGCGGCTGCTGATCTTAATAGAATGACTCCCATAAATACCGTAATCAAGTGCGCGTTTTTTGGGAAGTTTATCTTCCAGAATGATCGACTCTGAATTAATAGGTGTGATTTCACCCGGAGAATAGGTATGATGTGTAGCAATAAATCCGAATTTGAAATTATTTTTAGGATTCGCAAAATAGTTGAAGTCTTGCTTCACGGTGTAATCCGTAATATAATTCAGTCGTGTAAAGTTAAGATTACGCGAAATATTCAAATCAAAGTTGTAATTGTAACGGCTGAATATTAAGCTGGTATTGGAGAATAACCGGCTGTTAAAAATATGGTTCCAGCGAACGGTAGCAGTTTGATTACCCCATCCCAATCCGAATAAACTTCCGGTTCCGAGATTATCACGACCTACATAACCTGACAGAAAGAGTTTATCCTTTTCACCTAATGTGAAATTAACCTTCATGTTTAAATCACCGAAATAAGCCGTAACATCTTTTGTGCTTGAACTTAGAGGAAAGAACACATCAAAATAGCTTCTGCGTCCCGAGATCATGAATGAACTTTTGTCTTTTTGAATAGGACCTTCTATGGTAAGGCGGGAAGAGAGAATTCCAATACCACCCGTAACACTGAATTTTTTAGAGTTACCGTCCTTCATACGCACATCCAGCACTGAAGCCAGACGCCCGCCATAGTTAGCCGGGATACCCCCTTTGTAAATTTCAAAATCTTTAATGGCATCTCCGTTAAACACGGAAAAGAAGCCTACCACATGTGAAGGGTTATATACAACCGCTTCATCCAGTTGTACCAAGTTGTGATCCACATTTCCACCCCGAACAATAAACAAGGTATTACCATCACCGGCCGATTGTATACCCGGCAATAACTGAATGGCTTTGATGATATCTACCTCACCTAACAGAATGGGAATCTTTTTGACTTCTTTTATGTCAAGTTTCACCACACTCATCTTGTTCTGTTCAATGTTTTTAGCATCAGGTTTGTCACCGCTGATAACTACCTCTTTCAATGAACGTTTTTCTTCGCTAAGCTCTATATTGATTAAAACGTTTCCGGAAGTGATATCTACTTCCTTATGAATGGTTGCGTAACCAACATATGTGTAGGCAACATGATATTTGCCGGGAGTGAGGTTAAGTGAGTAATAGCCATAAGCATTGGTTAGCACTCCGGTTTTCAGCTCTTCAACAATTACAGAAGCTCCAATGAGTTCTTCTCCGTTTTTGGCATCTTTTAATGTTCCGCTGATGGTGTTTCTGTCGGGTCGTTTTTGCTGCGCTTGTGCCAATAAGCCTATTGATGCAAGCAAAAACGTGAGTAAGTATTTTTTCATAATTTTAAATGGGTGGGCAAAAGTATTCTATCTTATAGTATTCGCAAAGACGAATCGACAAAATCAGGGATATTATCGGCCAGTGGTTTAAATAACCCGATGAGTAACATCCCGGTTTAAAATTCAATCTTATAGGCCAGTATAGGGAGAAGCCCTACCTGATAGTAATATTGAATCTTTCCTGTGTTTTTATTGAAGTATTGTCCTCCCACATTCTCACGATTGGTAGCATTTTGAATGTCGAGTGAAAGGGTAGAGGTACTATGCGCAAAGTTTCGCTTCAGACTAATTTTGATATCAATCCTGAAATAATCCGGATTCTGAAGTGTATAGGGTTGCAATTCATCCTCCTTTTGTTCTCCGCTGGCAATTGATTTGTTCAGATCGATTGGTGTTTGTCTGAATCCGCCAACATAAACAAGTTTGGTGCTAAGTCCGAATATTTTTCGTTTACGTTTTTCCGAAAGTTCCCATTCTTTTCCTGTAGTAAGTGTTGTCGCATAATTCGTATTGAAGCGTGTATTGTACCATTCATTATTGGCGGCACGATACTTCGATTCATACAATGACATAGATAATAAGTAATAAAAATTACGATGTAAAAAGCGTTCAAGCGAAAGTTCCAAACCATAGTTACGACCAATACCTTTATTTACAAGCGGATCGGTATTGAACCCTTCCACTGCATTCAACATTGAAAAGGTAGAGGTAGCATCCTTGCTGATAGGCACATTGAACAGGTGTTGGTAATACACTTCTGTTTTAATATGCGTATATGGGTTGATATTGATATCGTGTGACAATACAAGGTGATGAGCTTGTGTCATCCCGAGTTGTTTGTTAACGAAAGCATCATTTGCATCTTTAGCAAAGTATGCTCCTAGAGGCTGAATCTGGCCATGTAACCCATAGCCCAATGCGATATTTTGCTTGGCACTGATATCATATTTAACAGATGCCCGTGGTTCTATTGAATAGGTTTTGTTGAGTGTAAGATACAAGGTATGTAAACCGATATTGGTGGTGAAGCGTGTATTTAATTTGTGGTTCCATTGTGCGAAGGCCTGAGCGGTTCCCGTATTACCTGAAGTTTCCAGAAATGTTTTCATCACGTTCGTTGAGTCGTCTAAATATTTTTGAAATAGGTTGTAATGCAGATTGCTTAAAATAAATCCGGTGCGGATACTGTTCTTAGCATTTATTTTATGTGTAAAGGTTGAGGATAAGGCCAAGCGACTTTGGATATATGATTGCTCGTAATGTTCCTGAGTGATATAATTTCTGTCGATTTCCTTTTCGGTAACACCATTATCTGTACCCGAAAATACCAACGAAGTTTTGAGGTATGATTTGGTTCCCAACAATTTCATATTGTTAATTCCGAAAGAACCGGTATAAGCATGAAACGTTGATGGATATTGTTTGTAGGATTCTTCTTTCCATAGAACAGAATCATTTTTTCCGGGTGTTAACTGGGAGCTGAGTCCTCCAAACCCAAATACTCCGAACGTTCCCATTTTTTTGGTAGGAAGCGAAACATTAAACGAAAGATCCTGAAAATCAGTTGTGGCATCACCTACTATGTTTAAACCCATGGCTCCAAGTAGTGGAAGAGTAGAGTAACGATAATTAATTAAATACGAGCCTTCATATCCTTTTTTGATAGGCCCTTCACTGGCAACATCAATTCCCAATACACCTGCCTGAAAAGTATGTTCCCGTTTTTGGTTATTGCCCTTGCGTAATTTCAAATCAAACACACCTGATAAGGCATTCCCATATTCAGATGCAAATGCACCCGTCATAAAATCGGAATTGCTTAAAAGCTGTGCACTCAAAATAGAAA